>NZ_WWSL01000057.1:0-1058 GCF_009875845.1 Collinsella sp. BIOML-A6 | reverse complement strand
AGGTATCGGGTTCCCACATTCATCCGCACATGTGCGGATGAATGTGGGAGGTGTTCGGATAAAGTTGATAATCAAGGCTATTCCGCCGCAACTTCGAAGAGCTGTTATGCACTGTATGGCTGCGACATAAATCTGCTACACTAATACAACATGCCTCCGTAGCTCAGGGGATAGAGCACCGCTCTCCTAAAGCGGGTGTCGACGGTTCGAATCCGCCCGGGGGCACCAGGGAATATGACGGCGTCGCGAGAGCGGCGCCGTTTCTGGTTTGTGGGGGCCGCCGGCGGATTCGGGCCGTCGACACCCGCGTCACCAATTTCCCCGCGGGGGGAGTTTTCGAATCCGCCCGGGGGCACCAGGGAATATGACGGCGTCGCGAGGGCGGCGCCGTTTCTGGTTTGTGGGGGCCGCCGGCGGATTCGGGCTGTCGACACCCGCGTCACCAATTTCCCCGCGGGGGGAGTTTTCGAATCCGCCCGGGGGCACCAGAGATCTGTAGAGCCCCGGTACCGTAACGGCGACACGCCTTGCTAGTTTTGGAAAGCTCGTCGACGGCGCCCTAGCGCACTGCCGTTTAGTGCCGATTCTGCCATGCCCGCACTCTTCGCGAGGGTGAGGAGCGTGAATTGATCGGAGAGGGCCAACCACTCTGATAAAAACGTTTTCGCTGGCGGCAGTCCTCGTGCCGGGCAGAGCCCTCCATCCGATGGGAAGTGATGCCCATGACCGATTTTACCGCGCTCGTGAAGTTCCTGACCGCTATGGTCTCGCTCCTCACGGCCCTTGTCGGCCTTTCCAAGGCACTCAAGCAGGGTTCGAAGCCCAAAAAGAAAGGCCACCGTCGCTAAGACGATGACCCAACTTCATTAAGCAACGGCTCTGCCCAGCTCTCTACAACTTGGGCTGCCGTCGGCACCATTTTACCCTCCTGACGAGGAATTCGTCCATATTTCAAAAAACAAATCTTACCTGCTATCGAACCCTTGATTATCAACTTTATCCGAACACCTCCCACATTCATCCGCACATGTGCGGATGAATGTGGGAACCCGATACCT
>NZ_WWSL01000011.1:0-71691 GCF_009875845.1 Collinsella sp. BIOML-A6 | reverse complement strand
AAAGCCGTTTGTCTCCACCCGCGTAGCGGGTGGTTTAAAGCTGGCCGCTGCGCGGCCAGCAGACTAAAGTCTTGAAAATCACGTTGCCCCAGCCGCTCATCGACTGGTGCAACAAGCTGTACAACTTCACCATGGGCGTCATGGGCATCATGGTTGCCGGCACCACCGCCAAGAACTTTACGGCTTCCATGAACCGTCGCATGCCCGCCGGCAAGGTGCTCAACGACGGCTCCACCATGGTTGCCGCCCAGTGCAGCATGCTGCTGCTCGCTGTTACGCAGTTCACCACCAAGTTCAACGGCTCCGAGCTTTCTGTCTTCGATTGCACCAGCATGGGTACGCGCGGTCTGTTCTCGGCCTATATCGCCGCGTTCATTACCGTGTGGGTCTATAAGTTCTGCGTCTCGCGCGATCTGACCATTAAGCTGCCCAAGGAGGTTCCGGGCGCCATCGCCCAGAACTTCCGCGACATCATCCCCTTTGGCGGCGCTGTCATCATCTGCGGCATCATCGATGTTGTCGTGCGCAACCTCATGGGCGTTCCGTTCTCCGAGCTGCTCATCAAGCTGCTCTCCCCGCTCTTCACTGCGGCAGAAACCTATCCTGGCCTTATCCTTATCCAGGCAGCCACCGCGTTCTTCTGGTTCATCGGTGTCCATGGTCCCTCGATCGTCCAGCCGGGCATCGACCCCATCCGTCTTGCCAACCAGGCTGAGAACCTGCAGGTTCTGCTGGCCGGCGGCCACCCCGCCCACTCCCTCACCTTTAACATGTCGCTCGTGGGTGAGTTCGGCGGCACCGGCGCCACGTTCATCGTGCCGCTTCTGCTGATTCTCTTTATGAAGTCCAAGCAGCTCAAAGCCGTCGGTAAGGCCTCGATCGTTCCTGTTGCCTTTGCTGTCAACGAACCGCTGCTCTTTGGCGCGCCGATGATCCTTAACCCCTACATGCTCATCCCCTTTGTTGCCGCCGGCTGCGTCAACGTAAGTGTTGCCAAGTTCTTTATCGACAACGTGGGCATGAACGGCTTCTCCTTCGTGGTGCCTTGGGCTACCCCTGCCCCCATCGGCATCTTCATCACCACAAACTTCCAGCTTATCGCCCTGGTGTTTGTCGCGATCATCATCTTGCTGGACGCCATCATCTACCTGCCGTTCTTGAAGGCATACGATAAGCTGCTCTGCGACCAGGAGGCCGAGCGCGCCGCCGAGCTGGGTCTCGAGTCCGATGGTGCTGCCACCATCGCCGCCAGCACCTCTGCACCCGCCATCGAGCAGACCGCCGCTGCCGTCGAGCCGACCGCCGCTGCCGCCGACAGCAAGCCTGTCGCCGATCAGCCCGAGCCCGCCGCCGACGCATCCGCTAAGAAGGATGTCGACGGCCTGAAGGTCCTCGTCCTGTGCGCCGGCGCCGGCACCTCTGCCATGCTCGCCAACGCCATCAAGGAAGGTGCCGCACAGACCGGAGAGAACATCGCTTCCTCCGCAGGCGCCTATGGTCAGCACACTGCCATCATGGATCAGTACGACGTTATCGTGCTTGCCCCGCAGGTCCGTAGCTACTACAACGACATGAAGGCCGACACCGATCGCCTGGGCATTAAGCTGCTCGCCCCGCGCGGTAAGGAATATATCGACCTTACTCGTGACCCCGCTGGCGCCATCAAGTGGCTCCGCGAGAACCTCGACTAGGTTCCTCCCTCTGTTGGTGCCCGGATCCCCAGTTCGGGCACCCTCCCTATTCGTATCCCACAGAAAGGATGACTCATGACCAACCCCATGCAGTTCCCCGACGGCTTTGTGTTTGGCGGCGCCACCGCTGCTTACCAGGTTGAGGGCGAGACCCGTACGCACGGCAAGGGCAAAGTGCCCTGGGACGATTTCCTGGCAGCCCAGGGTCGCTTCTCCCCCGATCCCGCAAGCGATTTCTACAACAAGTACCCGGTCGATATCGACCTGTGCCAGCGCTTCGGCATCAACGGTATCCGTGTCTCCATCGCTTGGAGCCGCATCTTCCCCAGCGGCACTGGTGAGATTAACCCCGAGGGTGTTGCCTTCTATCACGAGCTCTTTGCCACCTGCAATAAAGCCGGCGTTATCCCCTATGTCACGCTCGATCACTTCGATACGCCCGAGGCCTTTTACCAGAACGGCGGCGAGGGCTTCCTGACGCGCACGACGATCGACGCCTTTGTCGAGTACGCCAAGTTCTGCTTTGCCGAGTTCACCGAGGTCAAGCACTGGTTTACCTTTAACGAGATTCCCGCGACCGCCGAGGGCAGCTTTATCGTCGGCAACTGGCCGCACGGCGAGAAGTATCGCCTGGACAAGGCTTTCCAGCTCATGCACAACATGATGGTGGCCCACGCCAAGGCTGTCGTCGCCTTCCATGAGGGCGGCTTTGAGGGCGAGATCGGCATTGTCCAGAACCTGGAGCCCAAGTATCCCCTCGATCCCAACAGTGCTGCCGACTGCGAGGCAGCTCGCATGGCCGATGTCATCAACAACCGCTGGGTGCTCGACGCCACTTTCCGCGGCCACTATGCAGCCGACACCATGGAAGCCGCAACCAAGCTGGCCCATATCGCCGGCGGCGAGCTCGACGTCCGTGACGAGGACATCGCCGCGCTGACCGCCGCGCTCCCCTACAACGATTGCCTGGGCGTCAACACCTACAAGTGCCAGTTCCTGCGTGCTGCCGAGGGCGAAAACGACATCAACCACAATGGTACCGGCGACAAGGGCTCCTCTCGCTGGTTCCTCAAGGGCGTGGGCGAGTCATGCGTGCGCGAAGGCGTACCCACCACCGATTGGGACTGGATCATCTATCCCGAGGGCCTGTACGACCTGTTGCTCCGCATTAAGAACGATTACCCCAACTACAAGAAGATCTACATCACCGAGAACGGCATGGGCTATAAGGACGACTTCGAGGACGGCTTTATCGATGACGCCCCTCGCATCGACTATATGCGTCAGCATCTCGCATGGATCCTCAAGGCAATCGACGGCGGCGTGAACGTCGACGGTTACTTTGTGTGGTCGCTGCAGGACCAGTTCTCCTGGACCAACGGCTACAACAAACGTTACGGCCTGTTCTACATCGACTTCGAGACCCAGGCTCGCTATCCCAAGGCAAGCGCGTACTGGTACAAGAACGTCGCTGAGACCGGCCTGCTCATGGCTTAGTTTCAGCCACATACCCCCTGTCGGCCGCATGCGAGTCCCTCCACGGGATCGCATGCGGCCTTTTTGTTTTGAGCGGAGCGTTTGTCTCAATCTGTAACATCTAGCACGGGTTTTCGGTCCTACCTGTTACAGATCGAGACAAACGGGTAGCCCGAAGCAGAATATCTCGATCTGTAACATCTAACCCGGTTTTCTACTCCCAACTGTTACAGATTGAGATAATTCGACGACGCCGACGTTTTAATATACCGTGGTACAATTGTGTCCCAACGCAAAGGAGGTACCCATGTCAGCTTGTGTGCCCGTCCGAGATATGAAGGACACTGCTGCATTCACTACGCTTGTTGAGTCTGAGCGCGACGTCACCGTAACTAAGAACGGCTACGAGGCCATGCACTGCATCAGCAGCGACCAGTATCGCCTCATGCAAGAAGAAATCGCCAAGGCAAAACTGCTGTCTCGTATGATGTTGGCAGAAGACGAAATATCGCAAGGCGACTACAGCGACTACGAATCCTTCGCGGCTTCGATACGAGACAAATATGACCTGTAACGTCGTAATCCTCAAAAGCGCGCGGTATGAGTACGAGAGTATTGTCGGATACCTTGCTCAAATCCTCAAGAATCCGCGTGCAGCAGGCAATTTTGTCACTGAGTTCGAATATCAGCTTGACCTGCTTCGCGAGCAGCCGCTTTTACGTCCTCTCTCGCACATGCAAGAGCTGGCGTCACGTAATTACCGATCGTTTCCCATCAACAACTACGTGTGTCTATACAAGCTTGAGCACGAAACAATCTATATCGCCTACATCTTTCATCAGTCACAGGACTACGCCCGCCTAGTCTAGCCCACAAGCTGAATATTTGTTTTGAATCAATGCGTTGAGAAGGCGCACCTTGATCAAAAACTCTTTGATGCATGCACCACGAGCAAATCGAGTTCTATCTTCGCGGGATTTGACAAGGGCGAGCCAACGTCCCGCTCGGACCCAAAGGAAGCAGAGTCATTTGCATCGTCGACCTAGCGGAGATGACCTTTGGGTCACATAGATGGAAGACAGTTTGTCGGTGACTCGGAGAGCGCCAATGCGATCTCACGACGGTTGCGCTCATTGTCTCAATTAGATACTCAACGAAATACGGCCCCGCAGCTCAATAAGCTGCAGGGCCGTACTATACACCGACGAATCAACGACGGAGTGCATCCACTATTTGGCCAGCTCCTGAACGATCCAGTCAATTGCACCTTCGGGATCGTTGGTAAGGTCGATATACTGCTTGCCCCTTGTGGTGAGCAGTTTAATTCCAAGGCGATCAGTATCGGCCTTCATAGCGTCATAGTACATGCGTGCCTGGGGCGCCAGAACAATCACGTTGTACTGATCCATCGTATCATAGTGGCTTCCGTACGCACCGGACTGAGAAACCAGATCGATACCCTTAGCAGCGGCGCCTTCGCGAAGAGCATTTGCCAAGAGAGTCGAAGTGCCGGCACCCTGGCAAAGCACAAGCACGCGGATCTGCTCCGCCTTGTCCTTTACCGCCTCGAGAGCTTTTGCGACATTTTCCTGTGCGGCAATAGCATCTGCATCCGAGGTTCCTGCAGTCTCCTTTGCAGACTCTTCCAAACAAAGCTGATGGTCATACGCCTTGCAGAACGGATAGTAAATCACAAAGTCAACGACCAACAGCACTGCAATCAATACAAGAGAACGTACATCAAGACCTGTGGTGAGGAATGCACCGATTGGGCCGGGAAGCGCCCACGGCATGGTATACATGGGGGCGTTCATTCCAATGACGTCAATGAATAACTTACCGATTATGGCGTTGACCATAGGAGCCGCTAGGAAGGGCACGAACATATAGGGATTGAGAACAATCGGCATACCGAAGAGAACGGGCTCGTTAACTCCAAAAATCACCGGGATAATCGATGCCTTGCCCATGGCTTTAAGCTGCTTGGAACGCATAAACATGATCAGGATAATAGGAACGATGAACGTGCAGCCAGAACCGCCCAGACCGCCGATGAAGTTTGTAAAGTCCAGCGCGAGAGCAATTGACGGGTGTCCACCTGCTTGGTAAACCGCAAGATTGGTAACGGTATTGTCGTAGAGCGCAGCATTGATCGGAGTCATGACAACCGAGGCACCGTGAATGCCCATAAATTGGAAAAGTGCGACCGCGCCCTCGATAAGCGCCATGCCAGGATAGGTGTCGACCGCGGAGAACAGCGGCGAGATAAGAGCGGATACCAAATTGGCGAACGGCACAGCAAGCAGCGTACGGCTCGCAAGATCGATAAAAGCGCACGCAAGGATCGAAAACCCAAACGCAAAGATATCGCGAAAACTCTGCGCAATAGAGCCAGGGACCTCTTTGGGGAGCTTGATCGTCACATTATGGCTAATGCACACCTTATAGATATTAACGGTCAAGAATGCGGATACGAACGCAGCGATAAAACCCTTGGTTCCCATGTAGCCGGTTTCAAAAACAGACGTATCTGCTCCGCCAATCGAGACAACATCGTTCGTCACCGATAGCAAGAACATGCCGCACATGGCACAAACCATGCACGAGGTGGGGTTGAGAGATTTGCCCGAAGGCATGCGGCGGTTCATCGACTTGGCAAGTGAGCTCGCCGTGGTGCCGGCCACCATAATGCCAAGAAGTCCCATGGTATATGCATAGATTTTATTGAAGAAATCCAGCACCTCAGACGGAAGCGTGATGCCTACATAGGCAGGAAGTGTCGAAAGAAGAAGGAACAGACTCGAAAACAGCACAATTGGCATATTCGAGAGAAAGCCATCCTTAATCGCCACCAGATAAATGTTCCTTGAGATTTTGTCGAAGAGGGCCTGGTGTTTTTCAAGGAATTTGACGATAGCGTCCATAACACATCCTTTCATGATTGCCGGGCACACAACGATTTATCCGGACTCAACCGTCGTCGTCCCCGTTTGTATCCACTTATGTAAGTGACTACATTCTTGTGCGAAATGTAATATCATTTGCGCGATTTGTCATAATCAATTTTTTTTCCGCTTTGTCAATATGTCAAGAATTCAAATACTTATTCGGTGAACGGTAGTTGATTTATATAATGTTTTCCCAGCTAAAGGCCATTTTTTCCGAGCAGTACAATAAGTTTGCAACCGTTCACCGATTGGATATAACATATTTAATATACTGTTGTAACAATATTGGTGACGATGTCACAAGCCTGTCGTTCTAGTCAAAGGAAGTAACAATGCCCAAACGATTACTGAACATGTCCGCATCCGATTTTGCCACCACGTCACCCATGGATCTAAAGCAGGCAATTCTGGCCTCCGAGGGACGTACCATCATGGCGGAAAACGTACCCTCTTCCCAATTTCTCAGCGGCGTTACTAATGCCGAAATCGAACGCGCCGCAGGTGCCGACTTACTTCTGTTTAACGCACTCGATGTGTTCAATCCAGTGATTGCCGGCATTCCAGATGATCTCGATGAAAACCCGGTCACTTGGGTGAAGCGAGCATGCGGAAGGCCCATTGGCGTCAATCTGGAACCAGTTGATAATGAGGCTGAAATGTCTGAAACCCGTACAGAAATCCCTATGGGTCGACGCGTCTCTCCCAAGACCCTAGAAAAGGCCAACGAACTCGGATTTGACTTTATTTGCCTCACAGGCAACCCTGGAACTGGCGTCTCCAACGATGCAATCGCCCATTCGATTAAACTCTCCAAAGAGCATTTCAATGGCCTGATCATAGCCGGGAAAATGCATGGAGCGGGCGTTGCGGAACCTGTCATGACGCTCGAAATAGCGCGTCAGTTTGTTGACCTCGGCGTCGATATCCTTCTCGTGCCAGCCCCCTACACTGTCCCCTGCTTCCAAGAAGCAGACCTGCGCGCCATCGTAGACTATGTACGCTCCTACAACGTAGGCAAGTCAATTGAAGAAAAGGTTCTCGTCATGGCGGCCAACGGGACGAGTCAAGACTCCTGCGACAGCGAGACCATTAAGAAAATAGGCCTTGCAGCAAAAGCAGCCGGTGCAGACCTCCAACATATCGGGGACTCCATGAACGGTATTTGCCTGCCCCAGAATATCTTCACGCTCGGACAAGCCCTTCGTGGCTACAGGCATCAGATCGTCATGCTGAGCCGCTCTGTGATACGTTAAGGTTATCTCGCTGACGCTATATCCCGACCGAGGCAACCATCAGATACCACCAACATGCAAACTGAGGCTCCAATGCTCGATACACACGAAAAACGGCCACTCTATTTACAGCTCACCGACGCGCTGCTCAAGCAGATCGTCGATGTATACCAAGCAGACGATAAACTTCCAACAGAAATGGAACTCTGCGACGAATACGCTGTAAGCAGGACAACCGTCCGACTTGCAATGAGCGAGCTGGAGCGTCGTGGAAATATCTATCGAATCCAAGGTAAAGGATCATTTGTTGCACCGAAACGCGTTGGTGAGCTCAATTCACTTTTAGACTTTGACTTTGCAAGCCATTGCGATGGTGTTGATCCGGATACCATCACTAAACATTTCGGTGGCCTCACATCAGGTCGTTCAATTTCCGTAATGATGCTCCAGCAATTTGGATGCCAAAGTCGTGATGAGATTCAGCGTCTTGAATTGATCTACGAACTTGAAGGCAGCTTCATAGGCGCTGATACGTTCTTTATATCAAAGTCGCACGTTCCGAGTAATCAGTTAGATTTTCAGTCATTTAGCAGAATCATGGACGACTTGTCCAAGTCTATCCAATCTGTTCGAGAAAGCTATAGAGCACGTCAGCTTAGCGATTCCGAGGCCAGCAATTATGGTGTTGCAAAACTTCCGGTACTTGATTTAGCTCATTATGCTTATAACTCCGAAGGTAAACTAATTGCAATTGTCTGCCGCACCGTTATAACAGGGCGAATCCCTTATCAAAACTATGTTTTCAAGTCCTAATGTTCTTTTTCTTTTGTCTCGATCTGTAACATGTAGCTGAGTTTTTAAGTCCTAACCGTTACAGATCGAGACAAACAGGGTAGACCCCGCCGAATTGTCTCAATCTGTAACACTAAGACCAGTTTTGGACGTCTAGATGTTACAGATTGAGATGAATGCACAGGCTAATCCTCTCAATCTCAATCTGTAACATCTGGTTGGTAATTTCACCCCTACCTGTTACAGATTGAGACAATTTGATAGTGGAGTCCTCATTTACGCGTCATATCGCGTAGCGCTGACGCGCTGGTTTCCACAATGACAGGAGGTAAAAGTCCTCCCGCATCGCCTGTTGGCAATCCTGCAGCGTTAGCTAGCAGATGACCTGCGTGTGTTCCTCGATGGCGGCACGATACTCGGCGGTAATACCCGGCTCGCACACCACGGCGTCCAAATTGTCCAGGCGGCAGAAGGTGTAGAAGTCACGCTTGCCAATCTTGCTGGAGTCGGCGATCAGATAGCGCGAGTCTGCCTTGCTAAAGGCGAGTTGCTGGATACGGCCCTCATCCATATTGGACGTAGATACGTCACCATCCAGAATACCGTTGGCGCCGATAAACGCCGCATCGATGCCCAGCGCACGCAGGGTATCCTCGGCCGTTGGTCCCACAAAAGCGGCGGTGCGGCGACGGTACATACCGCCTACCAGGCACAGGTCGCAGTCTTCGCGCGCCTCGAGCAGGTTAAACACCGAAAGCGAATTGGTCACAATGCGCAGGCGGCACGCCGGCAGTATCGAGGCCATCTGCTCAACCGTAGTGCCCGTACCCAAAAAGATGGTCGAGCCCTCCTCGATAAGCTCCACGGCGCGGCGCGCAATCTGCAGCTTTTCCTCGGCATGCTTAGTGCGCTTTTCGCTGTGCGAATACTCATGGCGCAGCATAGCGTGCGGACGACTCTGCGCACTACGGGCGCCGCCGTGCACGCGCTCGATCTCGCCTAGGCTCGCAAGCTCCTCAAGATCGCGGCGGATCGTCATATCCGAGACACCCAACGCATCAGAAATCTCTTTAACCGAGACCGTGCCCTGCTCCTCGAGCAGCTGCCGAACCTTATCCTGACGCTCCGCCTTAATCACGATGAATCCTCGCCGTTCTCTGCGCGCATATCATTCAAACAATAACGAACAAATTGTATCAGACTCGTATGTGTCAAGAATGAACACCCACACAGCTCCAATCATCACTTTTTTGAGAAAAATATTCCCTGCTTTAGTAGCGTGTAGTGATAATTTGGCCTGTTCGCGCTACAGTTTGTCCGAAATACCTCGATGTTAGGAACCAAATGATCACTTCCGAGCTTTTCGGCACCGCGCCGTGCGGTACCCCCGTTCATCGTTACACCCTCAACGGGCCCGAGATCTGCGTTCGCATTATGGACTATGGCGCCACCGTGCTTGGTATCGACGTGCCCGACATCCCTGGCAACGTGCGTGATGTGGTGCTGGGCTTCGATAAGCTCGAGGATTACTTTGACAACCCCGCCTGCTTTGGCGCGACCATTGGCCCCGTGGCCAACCGCACTGCGGGTGCCACGATCACCATCGCCGGCACGGATTGGCATTTGTCGGCCAACGAAGGCACCAACAACCTGCACAGCGACCTTGAGCACGGCCTGCATAAGCGCGTGTGGGACGTTGAGCTCGACGAGGACCACAATGCCGTACACATGACCGTCTCGCTCGAGGACGGCGAGCTTGGCCTCCCCGGCAACCGCACCTTTACGGCCGTGTTTACCGTGGCGCGCACCGGCGTCTTTCGTATCGAGTACGGCTGCGAGAGCGACCGCGCCACCTACGTGTCCATGACCAACCACACGTACATTAACCTTGCCGGTCATAACGCCGGCATGGACTGTGAACACTTCTTTGTTGCTAACGCCACTCACTACCTGCCCATTAACGACCAGAATATCCCCACCGGCGAGATTGCTCCGGTCGAGGGCACGCCGTTTGACTTTCGCGAGCTGCGCCCCGTCGCTCCCGGCATGGAGGCCGACGACCCGCAGATCAAGCAGGCACGCGGCTACGATCACTGCCTGTGCATCGATGGCTATCAGTACGGCCGTAATCTGCGCCGTGCGATGCATGTCGAGGAGATGTGGACCGGCCGCGAGCTGGACTACTACACCACCGCCCCGGGCGTGCAGCTCTACACCGGCAACTGGCTGGGTGACGAACATGCCAAAGACGGCGCCAACTATGGCTGGGGCGCCGGCTTCGCCCTCGAGGCAGAGATGTACCCCGACACGCCGCACCAGCCGCGGTTCCCGCAGGGCATTGTGGGCCCGGGTCACCCCTACAGCAACGTGATCGAATACCACTTTATGAGGCCCTAAGCCCGCAACGTTACATACCGCACAAAAATGCCCGCCGATGTTTTCATCGACGGGCATTTGCATTACCACAACCATGGACCGCTTCGAACTCGGAACGCCTTAATCAGTCGCTTCCGGCTTGCTATCCAGTTTCGGTGACAATACGCCCCGATCCTCTCGGGTTCTTGCGTTGGCGGCTACTCGGCAAACGCGTTACCGACGCTGTTGCCGCCCACATACGTCTCGACCAGGGTGAGGTCGGGATCGAACACGACAAAATCGGCGTCGCGGCCGGGCATGATGCTGCCGCACCTGTCCTCGATGTGCGCAGAGCGAGACGGCACCTCAGTCGCCATGCGAATGGCGATATCGGCGCTCGCAAGACCCCAGTCGACGATGTTCTTGACGCCCTGCGCGAGCGTGAGCACCGAGCCGGCGATAGCAGAGCCATCGGCAAGCCAGCACAGGTTGTCCTTCATGACGACGTCCATGCCGCCGCTGGTGTAGCTGCCCTCGGGCATGCCGCCGCAACCCAGGCAGTCGGTGATGAGGACCGTGTGCTGCCAGCCCTTTGCCTGCAGCAGCGCCTTGATGGCGGCAGGGTTCACATGCTTGCCGTCGCAGATGATCTCGGCGTAGGTGTTGGGCGTGGCCATGGCGGCCCCGACGACGCCGGGCTCGCGGTGATGCAGACCGCGCTGGCCGTTGTAGGTGTGCGTGAAGCAGCTGGCACCGGCGTTGATGGCGGCGATGCACTCATCGTAGGTGGCGTCGGAGTGACCGATGCTGGTCACCACACCCTTTGCGCTCAGAGCCGCGGCGTAGGCGGCGGCGCCGTCGCGCTCGGGCGCCATGGCGCTCTTGACGATGCGGCCGCCGGCGGCCTCCTGCCACTCGTCGAAAACTCTCTCGGACGGATCGATCAGGTAGGCGGGGTTCTGGGCGCCCACATGCTTCATGGTGAAGAAGGGGCCCTCCAGGTAGATGCCCTGGATGCGTGCACCGCAGAACTCGGGGCCACGTTCTTCGTCCGCCTGGGCGATGGCGGCGCAGGCGTCCCTGATCTGCTCCACGCCGTCGGTGAAGGTCGTGGGCAGCCAGCTGGTGGTACCGCGGCGGGCGAGCTCGGTCGAGCTGATGTTGATGCCCTCGGGGTCGTTGTCGGTGGTCGAGTGGTTGTAGAAGCCGTGGATGTGGGTGTCCACCATGCCCGGCGCGATCCATGTGCCCGAGTAATCCTTGATCTCGCAAGCGGGCTCGTCGGCCCGCCAGGCGCCGAAGACGCCGTCCTCGACCATGAGGTAGCCGCCCAGTTGCGGCCCCGCCGGCAAGAAGAACTTGTCGGCCTTAATTGCGTACGTGCTCATATGCACTCCTTGCTTCTAAAGCAGTTAACTGTGGTGATGCTTATACCCAGCTCACGTAAAACAAAAAGCGCCCGCCCGCCGTTATGAGCGGACGGGCGCCCTTACAGGGGGACGCGATTAAGCGGTGAAGGGGTGAATCGTCACGCCCTTAACCACGCGGTTGACCGTGCCGGTGGGGCTCGGCGTATCGGGCGTGTTGCCCACGCGCACAGAGTTGAGCAGGCTGATAGCCTGGGCAAACATCACGAACGGCAGGGCGAGGTAACCCTCGGGAAGTGCCTCATAGCCCTTAAAGGTGAAGGACTCACCCTCATAGACGGTGGTACCTTCCTGCTGAACGGCAACAGTGTGCTGAGCGATCTCGTCACCACCGATCTCGTTGAGGATGTCGATATCGTACTGACGGGTGTAGGCATCGTTGTTGACGAACACGAACACGAGGGTCTTATCGTCGACAAAGGACTTGGGTCCGTGACGATAACCCATGGAGGTGTCGTAGGAAGTGGCGACCAGACCGTGAGCGAGCTCGAGGATCTTGAGCTGGCTCTCCTGGGCAAGGCCACCGAAGGAGCCAGAACCCAAGTAGGTCACGCGGTTGAAGTCGCCAGCCAGGTAATCGGCGATCTCGGGCTCACGGGAGATGACCTCCTCTCCCATCTTGGCGATGGTCTCGACCCACTCGGCCTTCTGCTCGTCAGAAGCCTCGTCAAAGATGAGGGAAGAGAGCAGGGTCATGCAGGTGTAGGAACCGGTCATGGCGAAGCCCTTGTCGTTGGCGCGCGGGATGAGCAGCGTCAGCGCGTTGGGATCATCGGCAGACTCGACGGCGAGCTTGCCCTCGGGAGCGCAGGTGATGTTGAGGAATTTAACGTTGTGGACGAGCTCTTTGGCAACGGCAACGGCGGCAAGGCTCTCGGGGCTGTTACCAGAGCGGGCAAAGGAAACCACGAGCGTGGGGTCCTCGGCGCGCAGGAAGTCGCGCGGGGCGCTCACGATGTCGGTCGTGGCGATGGGCTTAAAATCGTAGAGATCGGTGTTGCCAGCGTGACGCAGGTACGGGGCGCAGGTATCGCCAACGTAGTCGGACGTACCGGCACCGGTGAAGACAACGGACAGACGGCCCTCGCCCATAGCGCGAGCCTCGGCCAGAAAGGCCTCGATGGCCTCCTTGTTCTCACGATAGATGTTGAACGTATCACGCCAAAGCTCGGGCTGCTGAGCAATCTCGGCCGTGGTGATCTTGGCGCCGAGCTCGGTGAGCTCCTCGACACTCTTCTCGAACATTTCTAATACCTCTTTCTTTACTAAATTGTCTGATATACAAAGACTTAATCTGAAAAGTCAAATCGAGTAGTAGTCATAGGCTGTTTTTCTTTCGTTGGCACTCGTATCCAATCACACAGTATCTCGATAATGAGAAATCCTGTACTTAAACTTGTCCGCACGAGCCACCGAAAGCGTAAACTCGACAACATCATTTTGGGTGTTGTGAGTAGTTCGGACTATGTCCAGAACTGGTGCACCTTCACCAATACCTAGAAGCCGAGCATCACATGGACGTGCTATACCCGCAGAGAACTCCTCATCCGCTACTCGAATTTTCTGCTGATAATCCTGCTCAATAACATCGTAAAGGGGCTTCTGTTCGAGCAGAGGACGCTTGAGTGAAATAAAGAGCCTTGTTGGAAGATAGCTACGCTCAACCATCATGGGTATACCATCTGCCATCCGTAAACGCTTGAGTTTTAATACCTTTTCACCCAAACGAATCCCCATTTGTATCGAGAGCGTTTTATCTGCTTCCATTTCACAGAACTCTAAGATGGTTGTTTCTGGCAGCCGGCCCATCGCTTTCATCTGTTCAGTAAAACTGTACGATTGGGTAAGATTTGTTGCTTGGGCTAGTCGATCGGCAACAAACGTACCGCGACCTTGTTTTCGCACAATCCGACCAAGATACTCAAGTTCCTGAATTGCAAGCCGGACAGTCGACCGCGAAAGCCCGTAACGTTCGGCAAGTTCACGTTCGGACGAAATCAAATCACCTGGCTGATATTCATGATCAATTTTATCGATCAGAATATCTACGAGCTGGTCATATAGCGGTTGCCTGTGCCTCTTGCACGTCATGATGTTCTCCACGAAATTAGCAATTGACCAATACTTCAGCCTTCAGGTAATGCATCAACATGTCCAATAACTGGGCTAATAGCGACACTACAGCTCATCGTCTTCATCATCGTCAGCAACTTCGAGTTTCTTGAGATCGACTCCCTCGCGACCAACAACCCGTGCGCGTTCGGCAAGTTCATCAAGCGTGGGGTCTCCAAACGCACGCGTCATAACGAGCTCCACCAACATAGGTAGATTTGTTCCGGTGACAACGGTCACGTTATCGAGCTTAGTTGTCATTGGGATAGCCTGATTGAACGGAGTACCGCCAAGCAAATCAACAAACACCAATACGCCATCGCAGGCCTGACGCATCTCGGCAATGCAGGTTCGCAAATCATCACCAAACGTAACCGCCTCCGAACCCGCAAAAGGAACTACCTCAAAGTTAGGCTGTTCGCCGGCAACCATATCCACGGCGCTTTTCAAACCAGTTGCAAACTGACCGTGACCAGTTAGTACAAATCCAATCATTTTATCTACCTTTCTATCGTTCGCTTTCTCTAGCCAAAGAACCCCAAAAGGCTCTTACGACCGCTGTATCATCAGAGTCTAGCGAGTTTTTTGTTTTATCGTGGGGGGTCTGTGAGCATCTCTCAGTTGCTTTTCAAGGTTGCGATATCTACGTGCTTCACCCTTGTTCCCGATGCTCTCGTATTGATATGAGAGCAGTAGGTAGAGCTTCCCGCGTAACCCAAGGTCGTTCGTATCCAGCATCTCCTCCATCTCATCGATCTTGTCATGCCGATGGCGAAAGACTATGTCATAGGTCAATTGACTGTCCGCCAAAATGCCCTTCGATACGACGGAGCGCATCTCTTCCAACATGAACGCCGCCCGCTTCCGGTTGCCCGTCTTGACATAGAAATTAAAGGCGCGAACCGCGAGCTGCCGACGCTGCTTATCACTGCACGACATCTCCAGCAAGTGGTCGAGCATTCGATCTGCATATGCGTCCATATCAGCAGCTTCATAGATCGTGAAACGCAGGTAATACTGCTTGTACGTAGACATTACTATACGCGCAAGTTTGCGATCGAGCAGGTCTATGCAATCTTGGTAGAGGCCCAAGTTAAACAATACCTGCACTTTCGTATCGAAGTATTTTTTCGCTCCTTCGGTCACAGCGAAGTAAGCCACGACGACACATATGAATAGGACGATCCAAATTGGCATTGCAGTATATTCCCTTCAAGGCAGCCATTATGAATGAATCGAACACGATGACTGCACAACCGCCTATGAACAGCGATGCCCGACAAAACAAAAGAGGCGCACACTCCAGGGGATATGGCGATAAAGTCGCCTTGGAGGTGTGCGCCACGTCTCAATTGAGGCTCAAGTGTCGTGACAATATGGAGTACTTAGCCCTTACAAATGATACCGAATGCACCCAAGGCAATGGACAGAACCAGGACGATAAAGATGGCCTTCGTCGAGGTCATGCCTTTCTTACCGAGGAGCCAGTACACGAAGCCGACGAGTGCGGCAGGAACCAGCTTGGGGCAGATCATATTGCAGATGTTCTGCAGATCAACGGTAACGCCACCGATAACAGGCTTCGCTGCAATAACGATGCCGACGTTGGTTGCGACCAGGGCACCGACCATAAAGACACCCATTACGGAGGCCGCGTCAGTCAGCGCGTTCAGACGGTCGCTCATGGTGGTGACGAGCTTCATGCCCTGCTCGTAGGCCATGTGGGTCTGCTTGCAGCGGAACCAGTCAACAAGGATGTTGACGGCGACCCAGATAAAGATACCCAAGGGGTTGCCGTTCATGGCCATATTGGCAGCCAGGGCACCAAAGATGGTCGGGAGCAGCGAGCCGAAGATGGAATCGCCGATGGAAGCCAACGGTCCCATGAGACCGGTCTTGAGACCGGCAACAGCCTCGAGGCCCTCAATGCCCTCCTCTTCCTCGATCGCCAAATCGATACCGGTGATGATCGTGTTGAGGAAGTTGGAGGTGTTGAAGAACGGTGCGCACTGGGCGCGGCAAGCTTCCTTTAGCTCCGGCGTGCCGTCACCGTACAGCTTGCGCAGCGTGGGCAGGATAATCCAGAGATAACCAGAGTGCTGCATGCGCTCGTAGTTCCAACCATCCTGGAAACCAAGTAGGTTACGACGGTTAATCTGCGCAAGGTCGTCCTTGGTAATCTTGTAGCCAGTGGTGCCATTGGCGAGTTTCTCATTAGAGCTCATCGTCGTCGTCTCCCTCCGCAGCGCCAGCAGCAGCGACGGGACGCTGGTTGTTCTTGTAGTACAGCAAAGACAGAGCGAAACCAATAATGGCAATCGCCAGCATCGACATGTTGTTGAACATACCGACCATATCAACGGCACCCTTACCAAGCGCGCCGTTCACAGCGACGATGTTGGTGTTGAGGTTCATGATGCTCGTGAAGGCCGTGCCAAACAGGGCGGCGACGACAAAGCCGAGCAGCAGGTAGGCGACGTGCTTCTTGACCGGCAGGTAGCGGAGCAGGATGGCGAAGCCAACGGCGGGCAGGGCACCGCCGGCAACGGACAGACCGTCGCCCAGCCACTTCCAATCGCCGTTAAGGGCGGTGGTGATGCCCTCGACCAAGCCCTGGCCAAATGCGAGAGCCAGGAAGACCGGAATCATGCGGGACAGCATCCAGGAAACGGCACCGAGCAAGTAGTGCACGTTGTAGGCGCCCCAGTTCATCTTCTCGATATCGGCATCGCACGCATGACCGAAGAACGTGTTGGCAAAACGGCCGGCGATATCGGTGTAGACGAGAATGGCAGCGACAGGCACGCCGATGGCGGCAAGAGCCGTCTCGGGATTCATGCCTGCGCCCACGGCAAAGGCGGTGGCGACCAGAGTGCCGGAGTTGGCATCGATACGAGAGGCGCCGCCAAAGGTACCAACGCCCAAGACGGTGAGCTGCATGCTACCGCCGATAAATAGACCGGTCTGCAGGTCACCCATAATCAAACCGGTAATCATACCGGAGAAGACGGCAGAGCCGGCACAGGTGTACCAGTTCAGCTCATCCATGATCTGATAACCCGCATACAGGGTTAACAGAAGAATCTGCCACCAAGCAATCATGGTAAACTCCTTATTTGAGGTGTAACAGTTTCTACAATACCAATACGCTTATATAAACCGCGCATCCCCCTTCGCGGCTTAGCGTTAATTCGACTAGAGCGCGAGAGCCTCTGGGTTATCCTGCGGCGTCAGCTGAATGACGATTGGAAGATTATCGGCCTTAAGTTTGGCAAACGCGTCAAGGTCCCCCTGGTCGCAACTAATGTTGCGAGACAGCTTCTTGACCGGCTCCATGGTCGTCATATTACCGACAATAAGCTGCTCGAGCTTAACGCCTTTCTCCAAAAGTCGAACGTAGACCTCGGGCTTTTTTGCAACAATAAAGAGACGTTGTGCATCATATTTGCCAGCAGTGATGTTGGCAGCGGCCTTGTCGACAGGAAGCACAGACAACTTCACCGTTGCCGGGCAAGCCATGCGAAGAACCTGCTTTTGGGTAGCGTCTTGCGACACCTCGTCGTCAACTACCATGAAGCGGCTTACCTGACGGGCGTTAGACCAGAGGTTTGCCACCTGTCCGTGAATCAAGCGAAAGTCGATTCGTGCGCCTACAATCATTTCTACTCAACTCCTTCTTGTTCAAGTGTACGAATAACGGGCTCAGAGCGAAGGGAGATTTTCGCATCATACACGCCCTCTGTTTCGAACATAACGAGCTCATTGGTACCGGGGTGCAATAAACCATGCGGAACATAGAGCGTCATGATGGGACCCTTATCCCAAAAACGTCCAACATTCGTTCCGTTAACGAATGCCACACCCTTTCCAAAACCCGTAGTGTCGATAAAGGTATCAGCCGGCTCAGATATATCAAATTTTGCGCGGTAAAAGGAAGGCTGCCCCTCTACCCAGCCGGCGGAATAATCAAGACTATCGATGTTATCGAGTGGCAGACAACGCATCTCCCAACCGGTAACAAAGTGAAGATCAACGCAAACGCCTGTCCTAATGCCCTTATGCTGGGTATCGGCGAGCAATTTGTGACCATAATTGACGCGACCCATATCCTCGGTCAGAACATCCAAGCGGTTTTGCTCACAGGGAAGAACGCAGTGAATATCTTCCCCGATGTGCTCCTGATACTGCGTCGCCACTTTGTCACCGTTCACAAACACCTGCGCACGGTCGCGGGCGTCAATAACCCGAATACGCTCTTCATCTGTACGGTCACGCTCGACGGTCGTGGTATATAACGTATATCCATACGACTGGCCCATCTCTTCCATAGGCATAGGATACTGGGCTTCGATCGGCTCCGAAAGCATATCGAGCACATTAAAGAGGCTTACGCGCTCACTCACCGAGATATCGGGCATAGCAAACGTCTTTTTTGTTAACGGCTTGCTTTGTGCGATATCGGGATACAGATCGTGAATTGTCCTTTGAATTGCGAAGTATTTCTCGGTCGGGTTGCCCTGTTCGTCCAATGGAGCATCGTAGTCATACGATGTTACCTGGTGCAGGTCATGCGTATGGCGTGCAGAGCATCCGTTCATGAATCCAAAGTTGGTGCCTCCATGAAACATGTAGAGGTTTAAAGATCCTCCAAGCTCGAGCACCTCGCGAACGCAAGAGGCAAGATCTTCGGGATCGCGTCTGATGACGTTCTCCCCATAGCGATTGAACCAGCCGTCCCACAACTCCATGCACATAAGAGGCCATTGTTTTCCATGCTCCTTATGAAAAGCAGATAGAGCCTCAAAGTTCTCCTTTGCATGAGAACCAAAGTTGCCGGTGCACAACACATCATCGTCAATGAGCGTACCGGCACGAAGGCACCCACGCCACGGACCATCGGAAGTACAAAGGGGCACGGAAACCCCGCGCTCGACCATAAGGCGACGAATCGCACGAAGATAGTCCTTATCCTCGCAATATGATCCATACTCGTTTTCAACCTGCATCATGATGATGTTTCCGCCCTTGTCAATCTGACGCGAAACGAGTATCGGCATGAGATGGTCGTAGTAACGTGCGACGTGAGCAAGAAACTTGGGGTCGCTGCTGCGCGGTCTCATATCATGTTGGCGCAGCAGCCATGCCGGCATGCCGCCAAATTCCCATTCTGCGCAAATAAACGGAGAGGGACGAACAATTGCATACAGACCGAGTGATGCCGCCTCATCGAGAAATGCCGCCAAATC
Source organism: Collinsella sp. BIOML-A6 (assembly GCF_009875845.1). Lineage (NCBI taxonomy): Bacteria > Bacillati > Actinomycetota > Coriobacteriia > Coriobacteriales > Coriobacteriaceae > Collinsella > Collinsella sp. BIOML-A6. Next base: position 52,412 of record NZ_WWSL01000011.1, on the reverse strand, counting down.
GATTGAGCCAGAAAAATCGAAGACGCCAGGCTTTGGCTCATGAAGATTCCACGGTACATACGTTTCGACCGTATTAAACCCAAGAGCCTTAAGGTTATAGAGCGAGTGGTGCCAGTCACTCGGATGAACACGCATATAGTGGATCGCTCCCGACAAGATGGTGAACGGCTCATCATCGAGTAGGAATTGATTGGTGATCTTAAACGAATGCATGCTTCTCCCGATCTTCGTGCTCTGGGATGCGGTTGCCGGTTTTTCAACCCTCGGCTGACCCTTTGGCTATTATGGACGTTTTGACGCAATTATGTAGCCAGAATCTGAAGTGGTCCGTAAACGGTAACGAAATGACGATGAACGGTTTTAATTATAAAAATAAAAACAGCTGGTAAATTGCTTTTTAATTATATGTTTCTAACGATTCTATATTTGAAAGATGGTATGTACCAGCTATCCACTATTTCCTACTAGTTACATCATGTTTCAATTGTATTTCTTTAAATGCTTATCTACTTTGGATTCACGTACCTGAGCATTAGAGAGCCGTTGCCCGCCCATTTCCAGGACTGAAAATATCCAGAATCGAACCTGACTTTCTTATGGCTGACTCGCCGCGTTCGATGACTCGTTAATACAGCAGAGCATTAATGGAGTCGGGTTCGTCACTGGGTAGATTGCGAACTTCCATTTTCACGCCAAGCGCTTGCAGCTCTCTGAGAACAGCGACGTCTGCATCGTCTATGGCGACTGCGGGCGTCGCGGAACGCTTGCCCTCCCCTGCCTCCATATGGCCGATGCTGATCCTGGTAATGGGCACACCGCCCTTAACCAGCGCGAGCGCATCGGCGGGTGAGGCCATCATGATCAGAATCCGTTGGCGCGGCGTTGCGGTATGAATGATGTCGATGGTCCTTTGCACCGAGAAGAACCGCGTCCAAACGCCCTCTGGCGCTGCCACCCTCATGGGCGCCCACTTGCGCGAATCCGCCGCAATCTCATCGTTGACGATCAGAACGAGGTTGGAACCCACGGCTTCGTTCCACAGCTCAACGTCTTGCCCGTAAATGAAACGGTCGTCGATGCGTGTGAGAAGGATCTTGGGTTGAGCCATCGCCGCCCCATTCTGTTTGAGACCCGTAAGAGCAAGACATCGCGTCTCCAATATTAGTGCATTAAAGTGAGAAAAGCCGTCAGAACACTTGCGCCGATTTGCGATGTCCCGTATCATAGTCAGCTGTTGACGCCTCAGTTGCGTCACCACATGGCCGCCAGCGTAGCTCAGTTGGTAGAGCACCGCTCTCGTAAAGCGGGGGTCACCGGTTCGAGCCCGGTCGCTGGCTCCATTGCACAAGATAGCCGCCTTCGGGCGGCTTTTTTGTTGCCGATATTAAGTGCGAGCACGCCAATCCAAGTATCGCCACGTCGATCGCTTCCTGCTCAAAAACAGAAAGCCCCGCCAACCGTGATTCCCCTAGGGGAAACACGATTAGCGGGGTCCTGCCGTGATTTCCCTAGGGGAATCACGCCCTCAGACGAACAGCTCAGCCGGGCAGCGCGCTACTCCTCCCAGTAGGCGTCTGCAAGCAGCTTAAAGCAGATCTTCTTGACCGGCTGCGCGCCATCGCCCGGGAACTCGAGCGTGGGCATGTGGGGCTCGCCGGCAACGAACAGCGCGAACTTGTCGTCGGCAAGATCGCCGGCGATCGAGGCGTCGGAATCGACCAGATCGTAGTCGTCCTTCTCGTCAAACTCCCGAACCAGCGTCAGGCTGCCCGTGGCGACCTTAAAGGCCTCGCGACCCTCGACGTCAATCTGCAGGTCGTGATAGCGCTGATGCGTCTCATAGTGGGCCTCGGCCTCGGGACGCGTCGTGGGAGCCATGACGTTCGCAAAGACCTTGTCGCCCAGAATCGGATGGCTGCCGACCTCGAGCTTCGCCGGGTCGTGCTCCTCGAGCCAGTCGATCAGCACGTCGAGGCCCTTGAGCATTCCGCGGTACTCCTCGATATCGCCCAATGCACCGTAAATCATCTAAATCCCCTTTCGGATCGCTTCTTTGGCGGCTACTCGGCAAACGCGTTACCGACGCTGTTGCCACCCACATACGTCTCGACCAGGGTAAGGTCGGGATTGAACACGACAAAGTCGGCGTCGCGGCCAGGCATAATGCTGCCGCACCTGTCCTCGACGTGAGCAGAGCGCGCGGGCACCTCGGTCGCCATGCGAATGGCGATATCGGCGCTCGCAAGGCCCCAGTCGACGATGTTCTTGACGCCCTGTGCGAGCGTGAGCACCGAGCCGGCGATAGCAGAGCCATCGGCAAGCCAGCAAAGGTTGTCCTTCATGATGACGTCCATGCCGCCGCTGGTGTAGCTGCCCTCGGGCATGCCGCCGCAACCCAGGCAGTCGGTGATGAGCACCGTGTGCTGCCAGCCCTTGGCCTGCAGCAGCGCCTTGATGGCGGCAGGGTTCACATGCTTGCCGTCGCAGATGATCTCGGCGTAGGTCCCGGGCGTGGCCATGGCGGCCCCGACGACGCCGGGCTCGCGGTGATGCAGACCGCGCTGGCCGTTGTAGGTGTGCGTGAAGCAGCTGGCACCGGCGTTGATGGCGGCGATGCACTCATCGTAGGTGGCGTCGGAGTGACCGATGCTGGTCACCACACCCTTTGCGCTCAGAGCCGCGGCGTAGGCGGCGGCGCCGTCGCGCTCGGGCGCCATGGCGCTCTTGACGATGCGGCCGCCGGCGGCCTCCTGCCACTGATCGAAGACCTCCTCGGAGGGGTCGATCAGAAAAGCGGGGTTCTGGGCGCCCACATGCTTCATGGTGAAGAAGGGGCCCTCCAGGTAGATGCCCTGGATGCGGGCACCGCAGAACTCGGGGCCACGTTCCTCGTCCGCCTGGGCGATGGCGGCGCAGGCGTCCCTGATCTGCTCCACGCCGTCGGTGAAGGTCGTGGGCAGCCAGCTGGTGGTACCGCGGCGGGCGAGCTCGGTCGAGCTGATGTCGATGCCCTCGGGGTCGTTGTCGGTGGTCGAGTGGTTGTAGAAGCCGTGGATGTGGGTGTCCACCATGCCCGGCGCGATCCATGTGCCCGAGTAGTCCTTGATCTCGCAAGCGGGCTCGTCGGCCCGCCAGGCGCCGAAGACGCCGTCCTCGACCATGAGGTAGCCGCCCAGCTGCGGCCCCGCCGGCAGGAAGAACTTGTCGGCCTTGATAGCATACGTGCTCATCTATGCTCCCGTACCCGCAGTGTGTTTAAGGGCGGGTCAAAAACCACTGCATTGTTCATTTGAGCGATTGTTCATTGCCTTCTACCGCTCGGCACACTTTGCACCCGTCGCAAAACACGCCAAGCCGTTTATACCCAATAACTCTAGACGGCGCGGTTGTGGTAGACCTTGTACTTAAACTGGTCGGCGCGCGCAACCGAACGCGTATACTCGATAATCTCGTTGCTCATGTCATAGGTGGTACGAATCAAATCCAAGACCGGCGCACCTTCGGCAATCTCGAGCAGACGTGCATCGGAATGGCGGGCGATACTCGCATAGAACTCCTCCTCGGCCAGTCGAACTTTCTCGTGATAGTCCTGCTCGATCATGTCGTACAGCGATTTGTTCTCAATCATGGGACGCTTAAGCGCAAAGAATTTGCGGCTTGGCAGATACGTGCACTCAATCATCAGCGGCACGCCGTCGGCAATGCGCAGGCGCTTGATCTTGTACAGACGCTCGCCCAGACGCGCGTTCATCTCTACGGCAATATTCTTGTCAGCTTCGACCTCGGTGAACTCAAGAATCGTCGTCTTGGGCACACGGCCGATCGCCTTCATCTGCTCGGTAAAGCTATAGGTTTGCGTGAGGTTTGCCGTCTGCAGAGAGCGGTCGCACACCATGGTTCCGCGGCCGCGCTGACGGACCACCAAGCCCAAGCGCTCAAGCTCCTGCAGGGCAAGGCGAACCGTCGTACGCGAAAGCCCGTAGCGTTCCGACAGATCGCGCTCGGACGGCAAATAGTCGCCGGGTCGAAGCTCGTGATCGATCTTATCGGTCAGCAAATCGACGAGCTGATCGTACAGAGGTTGTTTGCGCGCTCCCATTGCCATAATGATACCTGCCGGATAAATGACTCGAAATTGGTTGTAACCAGACACCACGTACTATAGCAGTTTTAATAGAATAACAGCAGGTCAACCCATATATTTCAATTATTACGAGTAGATAAGCTTTACACTGTAATACCAATCTCTCCCGCAACGCAAAAAGCCCGTTAGAACGATGTCCGTTCTAACGGGCTTAATCAGATATACCGGCTTCGCACTCGAAAACTCAGGCGATCCTTACGCAAACAGGCCGTAGATGCTGATGTTGGCCTTGGCGTACAGGCCGTTGGCGTACCCGGTCCACTTGGAGCTGGCGCTGGAGGCCTGCGAAGAATACTGCTGATAGGCGGTGTAGTAGGCGGTCATGGCCTGCTTATAGGTTGCGCTATCGGCGGTAAAGGCGTCGTTGGCGAAGGCCTTAGCGTAGGTGCTGTTCTCGTCCTTCCAGGTGCCCTTCTCGCTATCCCACTCGTCACCGGCAAGGTTGATGATGTAGTCGGCATAATCCTTGCTCGCGGTGTCCTCGTTGCCGTCGGAAGGCTCGGTCGGGGCGGTCGGCATGCTCGCACTATCGCCCGCCTTCTTCTTGTAGAGCTTCTGCAGCGTCGCGGACTGGCGGACAATCTGCTTGGCCTGGTCCTTGGACACGCCATACTGCTTGGCCATGGTCTTGTAGTCGGAGGTGCCGATAGAATCCTCGGCGTACTTCTTCATTTCCTTAGAAGAGACAGTGATGCCCTCGTCCTCGGCAGCATCGAGTAGGATCTTGTTGCGCACATAGGACAGGATGACGTCGGCGGACGGAGCGGTGTAATTGCCATCGCTATTCTTGACTTTATCGAGGCTGTACTGGCTCTCGATGGCCTCGCGCGCGGTGATATCGCTCTTCTTGCCGTTGTAGCTATAGCTTGCCACGGTCGAATCGAGCTGGTCCTCGGTGAGGGTAGCCGAGCCGACACCCTTGCCGCCAAAGCCGCCATTGCCAATAAAGAAGCCGACCACCGCAGCAATCACGATGGCGACCACAAAGGCGGCAATCATCGTCTTCTTGTGCTTGGATGCATGGTCGTCCACGTCGCAGTCGTCATCGTCCTGCTCTTCGGGCATGAGGTTCTCGTCGGCGGCGTCCGCGGCGATCTTTGCCTCCAGGCGAGCGTCCTCCTCCTCGGCGGTCGTGCCGGCGGCAATATGTTCGGCAGACGTGCCGGCGACCAGATCGATCTTCTCGTCATCATCACCGTCGGGGCCTTCGCCGCGCTCGATGATCTGGATGCCGTCGATCTCGTCCTTCTCGTCCTTCTTTTGAATCAGACCCATAGTCAGCTACTCCTTATTGGGAACACAATCCCTAACAGAATACGCCCGACGAGGCGCCGGGCATATTGATTCTTAGGTTATACGCAAACACTTAAGTACTATTTAGGCGTTTGCAGCCTGCATGCTTTAGGCCAGGTGCTCAATAACGGCATCGGCGAAGGCCTGCGTACCCACCGCACCCTCGACGGAACCGGTCTGGGCACGACGTACGTCGCCGGTAACCTGCTTACCCTCGTTGAGCGTGGCGGACACGGCGGCGCGGATACGATTGGCAGCATCGTTCTCGCCCAGATGATCGAGCATCATAGCCGCAGACAGAATCTCGGCCGTGGGGTTGGCGATATCCTGACCAGCGATATCGGGCGCGGAACCGTGCGTTGCCTCGAAGATGGCGCAGTCGGCACCGATGTTGGAGCCGGGGGCCATACCCAGGCCACCCACCAGGCCAGCGCACAGATCGCTCACAATGTCACCGTACAGATTGGGCAGCACCAGGACATCGAAGTCGTCGGGGTTTTGGACCAGGCCCATGCAGGTGGCGTCGACGATCTTGTCGTTGAACTCGATATCGGGATAGTTGGCGGCCACCTCGCGCGCCACGCGCAGGAACAGGCCGTCGGTCGCCTTCATGATGTTGGCCTTGTGCACGGCCGTCACCTTTTTGCGACCGCAGCGGCGGGCGTACTCAAAGGCATACTCCACAATACGGCGGCTCTTGGCGACGGAGATCGGCTTGATCGAAATCGCGGAATCGGCGGCGAAGGTCTTTTGGCCCGAACGCTCGACGAGCTGCGAGAGCTCCTCGACCTCGGCAGCACCCTCATCAAACTCGATGCCGGCGTAGAGGTCCTCGGTGTTCTCGCGCACGATGACCAGGTCGACGTCGCGGAAACGCGAGCCGTCGCCCGGCTGCGACAGACAGGGGCGCACGCAGGCGTACAGGTCAAAGTGCTTGCGCAGGGCGACGTTAACGCTGCGGAAGCCCGTGCCGACCGGCGTGGTGATGGGGCCCTTGATGGCAACCTTGGTCACGGCGACCGCATCAAGCACATGCTGGGGCAGCGGCGTGCCAAACTCGTCCATGACGCCGGCGCCGGCCTCCTGGACGTTCCAGTTGATCTGGACACCGGTGGCCTCGACCACGCGGCGCATGGCCTGCGTAATCTCGGGACCGATACCGTCGCCGGGAATCAGGACTACATCGTGCGCCATAATCTGTTACTCCTCGTCTTCGGCGTCATCGGATTTTTTAACGCTAGCACGCTTCTTCTTTTTGGAGAGATCCAGGCCAAAACGTTTAACAAGCATTTCGCAGATCTCGCTCGAACGGGCCTTGAGATAGCTGCCCTTGCCGTTCTCGGCGTCGAACTTAAGGCGCAGCGCGAGCTTCTCGGCAACCTCGGCGTCGATCTCGCCCTGGCCGAACTCGTACAGGCAACCGAGCATGTCGCGATACTCGAGGTCGCCGTGGTAGCACTGGATGGCCTCGTCCAGGATCGGCCAAGCCTCGCGCGACCGCTCGACGCCCGTGGCTCCCCACACGCACAGCAGGCGGAAGGCGGCGTAGCGCAGCGTGGAGGAAATCTCGTCGAACAGCGCGGTCTCGGCGCCCTCGAAGGCATCGCCCAGCTGCTCGGGGCAGGTAGTGGCGAGCGCCGCCAGGGCATCGAGGGCCTCCCAGCGGGTCTGAGCCTCGGGGCGGTCGAGCGCCTCGATCAGCGCGGGCGCGCAGGGCACGACACGCTGGGGATCGCGCTCAGCAAGCAGGTGCAGCACGCGGGCGGCAAACTGGCGGATGCGGCGCGTGGGACAGCCAAGCTCTTGGACCAGGCGGTCGACGGCGTTCTCGTTCTCCTCTGCCAGCTGAAGCTGTGCCAGCTCCTCGTCGGTGAGCTGTTCGTCTTTATTTTCTGCCATAGTTACCTCTTCTATTTATTTCTTGGCGTGCTTGCCAGCACCCTTGCTGTCATCGGTGACTGAGATGAGCTGTCGGTCGGAAGCGCCATTGTGGCGTGCGCGACGGCGGTCCTCGGCGTCGCCCGCATCGGCGGCGGCGCGATGGGCCTTGTTGACATTAAAGACCTCGTCGTGCTTGCGCCACGGGCCGACGGATTCGCCAAAGCTCATCTTAAGGCCGGCGATAAAGCCGCCGAGCCAGCCGATCGGCGCAAACTGCACCAGCGGGAACAGTGAGAACACCCAGGTCAGCAGGACGACTGCCGCCGCTCCCGCAAAGTTGGCAATCCAGTAGTCGCGCTTGGTGATGACGCGCTTTTCGCACGCCCACTGGCCGCACAAAAAGCCAATGTAGATCGCAAAGAGAAAGAGCACCAGCGCAAGTACCACGAACGTCCAGCTCATGGGCGCTACTCCCCGTGATGGTGGCCGCAGCAGCACTCGTGGCCGTCGTCATGACCGTGGCCGCCGCAGCACTCGTGGTCCTCGCCGTGATGGTGGCCGCAACCGCACTCGTGCTCGTCGCCGTGCTCGCCGCAACCGCAGCCTTCCTCGTGAGCACCGTGCTCCTCGGGACGATACTGCGACCAGTCCAGACCGGCGGCGATGGCGTCGGCCTCCTCCTTGTAGAGGACCGTGATGGCCTGGGTGCCCAGCTTGGCACCACCGATGGCGTCGAGCATGTCGTAGAGCGTAAAGGCGACATCGGCGCCGGGCAGCGCGAGCTCGCGGTCATCGGCGTAGGCGAGCGCCAGACGCAGGTCCTTAATGAAATGCTCGACCATAAAGCCGGGCTTGTAGTCGCCGTCGAGCGCCTTGGGAGCCAGGCTCTCCATGGCGCCGGACTTGCCGGTACCGCCCAGGATCATCTGGCGGGTCTTCTCCAGGTCAAGGCCGCTCAGCTCGGCAAATGCCATGGCGTCTGCCATGCCGACCATGCAGGCGCCCAGCGACACCTGGTTGGCGAGTTTGGCAGCCTGGCCCTTGCCGGCGCCGTCGAAGCAGCAGATGTTGGCCGCAAAGGTGGCAAGGATGTCGCGGACCGGCGCGATGTCGTTCTCGGTAGCGCCCACGATAGCCGTGAGCGTACCGGCGATAGCGCCCGACTCGCCGCCGGTGACGGGGCAGTCAAACGCCATGCGACCAGAAACCTGGGCGGCCTCGGCAATGTCACGGGCGAGCTCGGGCGAGCTCGTGGTGAGGTCGATCAAGACCGCACCCGGCTTAGTGCACGCGAGCAGGCCGTCGCCCGCCAGGTAGAGTTCCTCGACCTCGGAGGGATAGCCCACCATGGTGAAGACGACATCGGCATGCGCCACGGCATCGGCCGGCGTATCGGCCCAGACGGCACCGCGCTCGATAAGCGCTGCGGCCTTGGACTTGGTGCGGTTGTTGACCGTGACGGGATAGCCGGCGTCCAGGATGTGGCCGGCGATGGGGGCACCCATGATTCCGGTGCCGATGAATGCGACGGAGAGCTTGTTTACCATGAAACCTTTCCTTTTGGGTTGGGTGATGCTACCAGGTTAAATACTCGGTGCCAGTGCTTGAGCTGCGGGGTGCCTGTGGTTGTAGCGCCTGTCTACTCACCGCGCACACGACGCGCGATACGGTCGGAAAGCGAAGCCTTCTCGGCGCGGTTCTTGCCCCAAAATGCAAGCGCCACCATGCCGGGCCCCACGTGCGAGCCGATGGTAGGGCCGACGGAGCTACGGATAATCGTGGCGTCGGCGCAGCCTTCCTCCTTGCGGATGGCGGCCTCGAGCCAGTCACCGTCCTTCTCGGCATCGGCAGTCATAATAGCGATGGGCATGGTGCGATCGGGCACGTAGTTCTCGCGGAACGACTTGAGGATGGACTTGAGCGCCTTCTTGCGGCCGCGGTTGACGCCGATCAGCGACAGCGAGCCGGCAAGGTCGTAGGAGAGCTCGGGCTTGACATCGAGCTTTGCCGTAAGCTGCGCCGCCGCGGGCGGAATGCGGCCGCCGGCGGCCAGTGCGTCAAAGCTCTCGAGCGTAAAGTAGCCGTGCACGTAGGTCTTGGCCTCGTTTGCCCAATCGACCAGCTGCTTGGCGGTGAGTCCCGCCGAGCGCTGGCGCACGGCCTCGAGCGCCAGGAGCTCGCCGGTCGCGCAGGGTAGGGCGTTGTCGACCACGTAGAGCTCAAAGTTGGGATACTCGGCGCGCACGGCATCTGCCGCCTGGCACGCGGAGTTGTAGCTCGACGACAGCGCCGAGGTAAAGCACAGGTAGACCGTGGGCGTGCCCTCTTTGGCGCACTCGGTAAAAAACTCGATATAGCGACCGAGCGACACAGCCGAGGTGGACACGCGGGCACCGGCGCGCATGCGGTCGTAGAACTCCTTAGGGCTCATGCTCGACCAGATGTCGTCCGTGCGCTCCTCGCCATCGATAATGAAGGGGAAACCCAGGATATCGACATCGAGGTTCACGGCGACCTCGGGGCTAAAGTCGCAGCAGGTATCGACAACGATGCGGCAACGGTCCGAATGACCGGCGGATGCGGCCTTGTCCATCAAAGCGACTCCTTACGTAAAAAAGGCGGCCATCCGCATGGGATGGCCGCCAGCCGTTAACTCATGCAAGTTAACGTATTTTACTCGTCAAGTGTTTCGATACGGGGCTTAATGATGCCATATCCACCATTCTTACGGTGATACACCACATTGATGAGACCGGTCGTCGCGTTCTCGAACACGTAGAAGTCGTGACCGAGCAGATCGGTCTGCACCAGCGCCTGCTCCTCAGTCATCGGGGTGACATCGATAACCTTCTCGCGGACGAGCAGGTCGTCCTCCTCCTCGGGCAGCAGCAGGTCGGCCAGATCCTCGACGCGCTCGACCGGTGCGACATCCGCGGCGCTGGCACCACCCTGGCGGTTGTCCACGACTTTGGTCTTGAACTTGCGCAGCTGGCGGGTAACCTTATCGGCAGAGAGATCGATGGCGGCATACATATCTGCGCCGTGCTCGGCAACGCGAATCACAGAACCGCGGGCACGAACCGTGACCTCGACAATTGCCGGGTTGGGATTCGAGGGATTCTTCTCATAACGAAGCACAACGTCGACCGTCATGGGCTCGATATCGAAAACCTTGAGCGCCTCGCCGATCTTCTCATCCACATGCGCACGCAGAGCATCGGTTACCGTCGTCTTGCGTCCAGAAACCTTGATATCCATACGTGGCTCCAATCTGCCTCGGGAACTTACTGTATTGGCTATGTACCCATTGCCGTGCATTTAATCACGCGGATTCCCAAAGACCCGAATAACGATTGCTTGATACCGCATACCGAAGTCTCGCACTTTTCCGTGGCAAAGTGCGCTATGGGAGCGCGACGGCCGCTTTGGTTTTGCACCTGAAAAATGTCTTTGACCTGCTGGTTTTATGGAAATGAAAAAGCCGGGCTCCCCTGTTGGGAAAGCCCGGCCATGCGTGTTGAAACCGTGAAGAGGTGTCCCTCCCAGCGTATAGGAGACACCGCCCCTAGCAATAACTAGCTATTGAGCTTGTTAATGTCGTCGTCGGTGATAGCGCCCTCCTGGCTGGACGATTTATTCTCGGAGGTTGCACCCTCGCTGTTCGAATCGGAGGATGCGGACTCGCTGGATCCGGTGTCGGTCGACTGCACGTCAGCGCCCGAAACCGTCTTAGTGGTAAGGTCATAGGGCATCGTGCCATACCAGACAGAGTGGACAGCATCGAGCGTGCCGTCGGCCGTAATACCGTCGAGGGCATCGCTCACGGCACGGCACAGCTCGTCGTTGGCGGCAGGACCTGCAACGCCGAGCGTCGAGGGCGTCTCGAGAGCGCCAACGTAGGAGATCTGGCTCATCAGACGTGCGAGGTAACCGCCGGCCGTGGAATCGCAGATCACATAGTCAACCTCGCCGGACTCGAGCGCTTCAAAGCACTCATTAATGTTGGAGAAGGTCTTTTGGTTGGCCGTGACGCTCTGTTTGGCGAGCGCTTCCCGCGATGCCGAGGAAGCCTGAACGCCCAGGGTAGCGGTGTTAAGCTTTTCGGTGGAAACGCTCAGTGACTCGCCGTCGCTCGTCTTTCCGAACACCGCCGCAGCGTCGTACAGGCAGGTACCAAGCGTGCTGATATCACCATCCGTGGAATTGATGTCACCAATGAAGATGTCAGCCTTTTTGTCGCCAAGCGCGGAATTGGCAGATGACGCATCGACGAAGGCAACCTTAAGGCCCATACGGCTTGCAAGGGCGCGGGCAGCGTCGACCGCGTAGCCCGTGAGGTTACCATCGGAACCCTGCATGGCCTGCGGAGCATCGGAGGTATCGAGGGCAACCGTCAGGGTACCGGGAGTGACCAGGGCATCGTCCGACACCGCCGGCGTGACGGTCTCGCGCTCGATCTGGTTAATCGTGGGTGTCGTGAACGTGGACAGTGGATTGAACGCGCATCCGCTCAAGCCCAATACGGCAATGACCGCCGCGGTCCCAGCACCCAACCGAGCCGCGTGCATCAAGCTGCCCCTCACCATGTCCACTACCCTGCCTTCTGTGTCGTATACAATCCGTGCGTTGCGCGGAATAACGGGTTGTTCCCACCAGCTGACCTGGTATTTGACCCCACACTTGCGCACCGGGGTGTTTGCTCGGGAGGCCGTAGCCACCTTCACGACTGGCCCGCTCGCCCGCGAGGCGGTATTGCCCCAAAGAAAGTAGAACGGACGGTGCGGCTTACATCTAGGACGCGCCATGATCGCGCCGCGCGCACGCGGTCGCTTACGTGGATCCCTTTGACCGCGTCTGTCTTGGACTAGGATGGACATTACGTCCGTCCGCAACCACAGCCTGGCAGGAACGTAGCGCATTATAGCTAAGTTCAAGCTAAAGTTTAAGGTTAGGGACGCCATTCGCACCGTGAGCACAGATTTTGCAGGTCGGAGCGGACCATTCGTGCCCTCATGAAGCCCGGAGCTCCCCTACGGGGAGCTCCGGGGCACCCTTCTTAGGGTGCAGTGGCCAAAAAGTTGTAAATATGAGTACTGTTACCAAATTAGTGGCAGGAATTTTTGGCTCTGCAAGCAGTTTTCACGCTCTATAACGTCAGATTGATGCCAGGATATTCCACATTTGTTTAATATTTTTCTAATCTACGCCATCTTCCAGTCCCAAAATCCCTGATTTTGCTGTTACTAAATTTATAGCAGTACTCATATTTGCTATATTTTGGCCAGAACATATATCAAACCCCCTGTTTCAGAGCATTGTTAGGCGGCTTTAAGCCCAAAACACGCCCGCAGCGTGTTAAATAGCGCCTCTTGTTTTCTTCTGCGAGCGTCAACACGGTTGCGATATCGCTTACCCATGCGCTGGTGGATGCGCCATGCGAGCGCTTCCATCGCTTCCATGTCGCAGAGCATTTCCTTGTTGACCGTCGCGACCTCGATTCCCATAGTAATCAAGCCCGTGTTGCGTTTTTCATCATGGATACGTCCCCTCCGGGAGGAATGGCCCAGCTCACCGTTGTATTCCAGGTCAAACCGGGCTGCTTCCTGATACGCATCGCAAACTGCATGCGGCATCCCCGAGATTGCCTGCGCGCGGTCATCGAACTCGATCTTGTAGTCGGTCTTAAAGGGACCGCAGGCAAATCCGCCATAGGAAAACGGAAGCGAAAACAGAGCGAGCATGATGCACTCCATGGGCGAGAGCAGGTTTTCTGACAGGTAGGGACACAGGCGCAGCAGCTGTTTGGCCACATTCCCCTTGCATGCCGCAAGGTAGCCTGCCAGGCGATCGGGCGTCAGCACCGGCTCGACTTCAAAGTAGCCCACATCTGGCGGTTGGTCCTTGTCCTTTGCAAGTCTATTCGCAACAGGCGAGGTGTAGGGAGGCAGATACTTCCCGCGATCGCTCAGTGAAATCTTGGAACACAGTTCCTGGGCCAGGGCAAACGCCCGGATGCAGCCAACCTCGCGGGCGACGGCAACACAAAGGGCCTCGGGAGATAGGCCGTACACCCCCGGTTCCACCTCTAGAATCGAGCCGGCGGGCAACCCGGAGCATACGGACCAGCTCACGCCAAGTATGCGGCGGCGCTGCACCGCAGATCCCACCAGCAAGCACAGATCTTCTTGCACCTCGCCGCTTTTGGCTCCAATCCGCACCAGGTCGGGAAGATAGATGTCCTCGGTCGAGGGCGACGACGCACACAGCACGCGGCGCTCCTCCTCAGGCTCAAGGTCCTTCCAGCTTATGTAGCCCATCTGCCGGCGCTCGGCTCGAATCATGCGCAGCGCCGAGGCGCCTGTTAGGATTACGGAAGCCGCTAGCTGCTCTTTTGTCGGTTTGTTGCACCACCTGATTGTTACCGCCACATGAATCACCCCTACCAAACGCGTGCGATAGCGAGGCCATCAACGGCCGCGGCACCGGCGCGCTTGAGTTCCGCCGAAGCCGCTGCCATCGTCGCGCCCGTGGTGATAACGTCGTCGATAAGCAGCAGGCGGCGGCCCCGCACGTCCTCAACGGTCTCGTACATGCCTCGGGCGCGTTCACGGCGTTCTTCACGACCGAGTTCACGCTGGTCGCCATGGCCGTACTTAACGAGGGCGTCGAGCAGCGGAACACCCGACAGCTCGCAAAATGGGCGCGCGATGGCTTCCATATGATCGAAGCCGCGTCGCCGAAACGCCGCCGCCGTCGCGGGCACAAACACCACTGCATCGGCGCCGGACAACACACCGCCCAAGCGTTCGGGTGCCGCGACCTGGGCATGTAAGGCGGTGTCGTATAGCAGCTCTGCCAGATACGGCGCCAGGCGTCGCTCGCCCGCGTCTTTGTACGCTTTAATAATCCGCGGCAGCGGATGCGTGTAAACGGTACATGCCAGGCACCGGTCGAGCGCTTCGGCCATCGCCGAGGACGTACCCTCGACCGAGCACTCGGTGCACAGCAAGTCTCCAAACGGGGCGCCGCATCGAGTGCAGCTATGCCGCGGGTCGATGAGCGCGAGCGCGGCCAGGCAGTCTTGGCAAATAAGCGCACCGGCGCGCTCGCAGCCGGCGCATCGCGTGGGCGACAACGCCTCAAGCGCCTCGTGCGCCGCCCGCTCGGCAAACGGTAGCAATTCATCCGCAAACGGTAGGATGCCGGTACCTTGCAGGCATCCCAACACATTCAAATGTCTCTTCACGACACAACCCTCCCTACGTTCGGTCGCAGGGAGGGTTGTTGATTCAGCGCTATAGTACCCCGACGCGTTTGGGGTCAGGCAGGTTAAATCCGTTTGCGGGCGCTATTCGCCGGTGGGCGGTTGCGGTGCGGACGAGTTTTGGTTCGAGCCCTCGCCACCATCTTGACGCGGCTTGCGGGAACGGCGACGGCGACGGCGCTTCTGGCCCTGGTCGGCCGAACCCTCGCCACCACGATCTTCGCGCGACTCGCGTTCGTCGCGAGCAGCGCCGCGCGCGGCCTTGGCCGCCGCCCCTCCGCCATCTCCGGGGCGACGGCGTGTGACCTTGACCTCGCCATCCGAGACCTGATCGGCTACGGAGGGCACCGAGGGCTTTTGCTGCGTGCCCGAGGAATGGCGACGACGCGGACGCGGGGCGCGCTCGTCATCGTTGCGCTGCTTGCCACCCTTGTCGGCAGGCGTATCGGAACCCAAACCACCCTTGGGGGCGGCACCGGCTTCGCGAGCGGCTGCGGCGCGGAAGGCGTCCTCACGCTCCTCGCTCGACAAATGGCGGCGGCGACGGCGCGTGGGATTCATGCCACCGCCACGATTCTGCTGCTGAGGCTGCTGAGCCTCGCGCTCGCGAGGGGAATTCTTGCCTGCGGAAGCGGCCTCGCCGGCATTGCCCGAACCCGAGCGATTGCGGCGGCGACGTCCACCGGAAGCCTCCTCAGCCTCGGGTGCCTCGGCCTTTCCGCGACCCTTGCCGCGGCCGCGACTCTCGCCCTGGCTCTGACCGGCACGGGTATCGGCGTCTGCATCGCGACGGCGACGCTTGGGCATCGTCGTCCCCGCCAGACGGTCGGCGCTCGACAGGCCATCGCCCACGTCGACGCCGTTCTCGCGGTCGAGCTCCATAAGCGCCAGGCGCATCTCGGGCGACTCGATACGCTCGAGCACATCGCGCGTCACGCAATCGGGGCGGCAGTTGCAGCCCTGCTCGGCGGCCTTCTTTTTGCAGCCCTCGGAGCAGGTCATGTCGGCCAGGTTGACCTTAAAGACTTTGCCATTCTCCAGGCGCAACACCAGCTGCTCACGCGGCGTGTCATATTCCTGGATGCGCGCCTTGCCAAGCGGCGTATCGATAAGCGTCTTCTTTTTGGGCGCGCGGCTCTTAAAGTCCTTGTACGCCTCAAACTCGTAGCGCAGGCAGCACATCAGGCGGCCACAGACGCCGCTAATCTTGGACGAGTTGAGTGGCAGGTCCTGCTCTTTTGCCATGCGGATCGAAACCGGCTCAAACTGTCCGCCAAAGCGCGTGCAGCAGAGCTCCTGGCCGCACTGGGCGTAGCCGCCCACCAGGCGGGTCTCGTCACGCACGCCGATCTGGCGCATGTCGACGCGGATGTGCAGCGTCGAGGACAGGTCCTTGACGAGCTGACGGAAATCGACGCGCTCCTCGGCAGCAAAGTAGAACACAGCCTTCTCGCCGCCAAACAGGTACTCGACGCCGACCGGCTTCATCTCGAGGTCGAGCTCCTTGACCAGGCGGCGGAAGTCGACCATGGCCTCGTCACCCTGGATAGCCAGGTCGTCGGCAAGCTGCAGGTCGATGTCGCTCGCTACGCGCAACACGGGCTTGAGCGGCTGACCGATCTCGTCGAGCGGCACCTCGAAGGGATCGGCCGTGACCAGGCCGATCTCGGTTCCGCGCTCGGTAGAACAAATGGCATAATCGGCCTCGAGGATATCCAGATCCTGTGGGTCGAACCACAGGTCGCGCGAGGCGTAGGTAAACTTAACGGGTACGACTAACGGCATTTCAGTGCCTTCCTGATATCGAACAGCATGACCTCGATGGCCAGCTGGGGAGTAACGTTTATGGCGATGTTGCGCTCAGCGGTGGCAACCGCCTCGAGCGCCTGGGTGGCACCCGCAACATTCGTCGCCGCGGCAAGCCGCCCGATCGTGTCGCGCACGTCCTCGTTCACCACGTCTGCCGCCTCGTCCTGAAGTGTCAGCAGCACGTCGCGCATGAGCGTCCGCGCGCTCGCCAGCGCTTCCATGATACCCGAACGCTCGCGTGCGTTGAGTTCGCGCTTGTTGCGGTCCTCAAGCTGCTTCAATGCTCCACGCGACAGGTAGTCGGCATTTTGCTCGAGCACCTTCTCCTGCGTTGATTTGACCTCGGCGAGCGGCGCCTTGACGGCGACGATGAGCGACTTGGCGCGACTGAGCACATCGGCCTCGTCAGCGGCGATGAGCGAGTCGATGGCACGGACCATCTGGCGACGGGCGTCCTGGCGCTCGGCGCTCTTGAGGAACTCGATACCACGCGTGGGGCTTCCCGCCACAGCGACGGCCATGCGGCAGCGCGCGGGATCCTGACCGGTGGCGCGACTCACGGCCTGAGCGGCCACAGTGGGCGACACCAGCCGAAACGGTACGCACTGGCAGCGGCTCACGATGGTGGGCAGCATCACGTCGGCCGAGGTGCCCAACAGGATGAACATGACGCCCTCGGGCGGTTCCTCGAGCGTTTTGAGCAGCGCGTTGGCGGTGTTGGCGCGCAGCTGCTCGGCACGGTCGATGATGTAGACCTTTGCCTTGGCGCGGATGGGCGCCAGGGGCACGTCGTCGAGCAGCTCGCGGGTCTGCGCGATGAGGTAGCCCGTAGCGCTTTCGGGGGTGTAATAGTGCACGTCGGGGTGCGTATGGCGCGCGACGCGCACGCAGCTGTCGCACGAGCCACAGCCGTCCTGCTCGCACAGAAATGCCTGGGCAAGCGCCCATGCGGCGTCGAGCTTACCGGCGCCGGGCGCGCCCAAAAACAGGTAGGCGTGCGATGCGCGGCCGCTGGAGACGGCGTTGGTCAAAAAATCGCGCACGCGCTGTTGGGTGCCGAGCTTGGCCAGCAGGCTTGCCTGAGCGGGGGCCATGTTACTCGGCCTCCTTGGCAAGCGCGGCGACGACAGCGTCTTGCGGAATGCCGAGACCGTACGCGCGAACCTGCTCGACCGTCTTCCCGAAGACCTCCTCGATGGGCACGGTGGCGTCGATGAGCTTTACACGGTCTGGCTCCTCGGCAGCAATGGCACAAAATCCCTGGTAGACGCGCTCCTGGAAGGCCATGCCCTTAGCCTCCATGCGATCGGCCGCACCGCGGGCCGCCATGCGCAGCGCCGCCTGCTCGGGCGTGATGTGGTAGACGAGCGTGAGCGCCGGATGCGTACCGGCGACAGCCAGGTTATTGGCATCGCGCACCATCTGACGGTCAAGGCCATCGGCAAACGCCTGATAGCAGGTCGTGGAATCGTAGAAACGGTCGCACAGGACCACCTTGCCGGCAGCGAGGGCGGGAGCTATGACCTCGTGCACCAGCTGGGCACGCGCGGCCTCGTAGAGCAGCAGCTCGCAGGTGTCGCCCATCGCCGTGTTGGTGGGGTCGAGCAGCAGGGCGCGGATCTTTTCGCCGACGGCGGTGCCGCCCGGCTCGCGCAGAGTTACGACCTGATAGCCAGCGAGGTCGAGCGCGCGGGCCAGCAGGCGCGCCTGCGTGGACTTACCGGCGCCGTCGACGCCCTCGAGCGTGATAAAGCTATGTTGAGCGGGCTCAAAAGCCATGGGCGCAGCCCCTTCCTGCAAGGCGCGAAAATGCAAGTTATAGCAACCAATCCATGATACCCCAGCGTCCGGCGCACCCCAAATCGGGCCTAGTCATTGGGGACGTTCTTAAATGACTAGGTGGCAGTTAGGGACGTTCCTAAAGTGCCGGCAGAAAAGGAACGTCCCCAACTGCCGACCCTCTAAGTTGCGGTGAAATAGGGACTGAATACGCCATCTAACAGCAAATACAATCCCTATTTCACCGCAAGTTAGGAGTGGGCGCGAGCATTGATGGCGAAGGAAATATCGCGCTCGAGGGCTAGGGCCTGTTCGCGTTCGAGGTCTTGGGTGAGGATTGCCAGCACGTAAGGGCGCTCGGCGTAGACGATTGCGACATCGTGCTGAGCATCCGCCAGGCTGCCCGTTTTGTGCGCGACCAAAACGCCGCCGGGAACGCCCTCGACAATACCGCACGCGTCTTCCTGAGCCAGCAGATATCCGCGCGCTCGCTCGCACAGCGCGGGCGTCGCGATTGTCCCCGCCGCCAGCCGCTGCAACACGGCCGCAGCATCACGGGCGCTCGTATAGTTCTCGCGACCCTGCGCCTGGGCATCGGTGTCCATCATCAAACGAGCGAGCACGGTCTTTGTGACGCATGCGACAGGGCTTGCGCGGCATGACTATCCTCATATAACCAGTTGGGTCGGCGCGGCCCAACCGTACCTGAACCACCTTATAATCTAGCCAACACATCGAATGGAAGGAACCATCATGCCCCGGTTTTGCACCCACTGCGGCAAGCTTCTGACAGACGACGAGCGCTTCTGTACCAACTGCGGAACGCCGGCAACCGATGATGGCCAGGCCTCTCAGTCGCAAGAGGATGCGCAGGCAGCCGAGCATGCCGCCGCGTCCGATGCAGCCTTCGACACCGCCGCTACCACGGTTCAGCCTGCGCAGCAGCCCACGGCGACTCAGCCCCAGCAGGCGGACGTGACCGTGCAGTCCGCCCATCAGCCCGCGCCCGCCCCCCAGCCGGAAGCTGGCGCGACGCAGCAATGGGCGACGCCAGCCGGCTCCGCGCCGCAGCAGCCCATACCGACCGCCACTCCGCAGGCCGGCACCCCCGCTGCTCCCAAGAACAACAACGCGCTGCTCATCGGCATTATCGCCGTACTCGTTGTCGTGATTATCGCGCTGGTCGCATTCTTTATGATCAAGCCTTTCGACAAGGGCGCCGATGATACCAAGGGCACGACGATCGAAAAGGTCAAAATCGACCATGATGACGATGATGCCTCCGTTAAGGGTGACCCCAACAAGCTTGACGATGATGACGAGGACGCCGACGATGACGACGCCATCGGCGAGCAGAACATCTACGACCTGCTGAGCTCCTACTACAACAGGCTCTCCGATCTTGACCAACAGGTCCGCGACTGCGCCACCACATTCAACACGTATTACCTTAAGGATGACCGCAGCTCGCGTCAGTCGGCCAGCGACACCGCCGAGGCGCTCGAGGATCAGGTCGGCGCCCTCAAGGACGAGGTCGAGGACCTGGATGTTCCCGTCGACTCGCAGAACTACAGCTCGTGGAAAGACATCATCGCGCTCTACGACGACCTGGAGAATCGCATCGACATCATTTGCGACGCTTGGGAGATCAGCCTTGAGTACTCCAGCCCCGCCAACCACAAGGACGAGATCGTGGCGCCGCTGGCGCGCGACAACGTTGCAGGCACCAACGACAACAAATACCGCCTGGACTTTGAGGACCGCTACCCCGGCGCAAAGCCCGTCGAAGTGAACTAGTCGCATGCGAAACTAGTCATTGGGGACGTTCTTAAACGACTAGTCATTAAAGAACGTCCCCAATGACTACCAAAAAAACGAGCGAGGATCTTGAGGTCCTCGCTCGTTTTTGTTTTAGGTGACGTTTCGACCGTGCGGCTACTTGTCGGCAGCGGTCTTTTTGGTAGTCGACTTCTTGGCGGTCGTCTTCTTGGCGACAGTGGCTTTCTTAGTCGTCGTCTTCTTGGCCGCAGTCGTCTTCTTCGCCGTGCTCGCCTTGGTCGTCGTCTTGCGGCCGCGGGCGGGCTTCTTCTCCTTGGTCGGGCAATCCATGTTGACGCAGATACGCCACGGGCCGCGCGCCGTATTGACCTCCACGATGGGGGCGCCGCACTCGGGACAGGTCTCGCCCGTCGCCTCGAGCTTGCCACGCGCCGGCAGCGGATAGCTCACGCCGCAATCGTCATAGTTGGTGCAGCGGATAAAGCGCTTGCCGCTCTTCTCGCTCTTGTGCGCAATCAGATCGCCATGGCGTCCGGCCTCGGCGCACACCTTGCACTCGCCCACCTTAAGGTCGGGCTCGTAGTTGGTGGGGCACGTCGGGTTCACGCAGATCTCGAAAGCCTTCTGGCGGAACGGCTGGCACTTAATGCGCGGCGCACCGCACTCGGGACACACAGCGGCCTCGCCCTCAAGCGGGCTCACCTTGACGCCGCTCGGCACCGGATAGGTCACATCGCAGTCGGGCCAGCCCATGCAGCCGATAAAGCTGCCGCGGGTCTTGGCGCTCGTCTTCATGACCAGGTCCTTGCCGCACTTGGGGCAGGCGCCCACGCGCGCATCGGCCGTGACGGCGTCGCTGATGGCGTCGCCGAGCTCCTGCGTGTGCTTGAGCAGCTCGTCGAGCACGCCGGCCAGCAGCGCGCGCGAGTGCGTCACGACATGCTCTTCGGTGTCCTCGCCGCGCTCCACGCGGGTCATGTCGCCGTCGAGCTCGCTGGTCATATCGGGGCTCGTAATGCGCGGGGCAAACTGCGTCAGCGCGTCGATGATAGCGATGCCCAGCTGGCTCGGCTCAACGGGATCGTTTTTGAGATAGCGCACGGCGTACAGGCGCTCGATGATGCTCGCGCGTGTGGACTTGGTACCCAGGCCGCGCTTCTCCATCTCCTGCACGAGCTTGCCCTGGCTGTAGCGCGCGGGCGGCTCGGTCTGCTTGGCCTCGAGCTTAATGTCGAACACGTCGACCGTATCGCCCTGCTCCAGCGGCGGCATCTGCTCGTCGCGTTTAAGGCCGTACGGATAGGCCTCGCGGAAGCCCGGGGTCACGAGCACATCGCCCGAGGCCGCAAACGGCTCACCGTTCACATCAAGCTCGAGCTTGGTGTTCTCGATGGTCGCGGGCCCCATGAGCGTTGCCAGGAAGCGACGGGCGATGAGGTCGTAGAGCTTGCGCTGGCCGCCGTCGAGCGTGGACGGATCACCCTCGCCCGTGGGATAGATAGGCGGGTGGTCGGTGGTCTCGACCTTGCCGCGCGTGGGCTTCATGGGACCGGCGAGCACCTTTTTGCACACGGGCGCCAACGCCGGGTTGATCTTTGCCAGGTCGCTCACCACAGCGCCCAGATCGAGCGTCGCAGGGTACACGGTGTTGTCGACACGCGGGTAGCTGATAAGACCCGCCATGTAGAGGGACTCGGCGATGCGCATGGTGCGTGCGGGCGAGATGCCCTCGGCCGCGGCGGCAGCCTGCAGCGAGGTCGTCGCAAACGGCGTGGGCGGCTGCTGCTTACGCGAGCGCTTGGTCACCGCGGCAACGGTCGCCGTCGTGGCGCCATCGACATGGCCGTACGCCGTCTCGGCAGCATCCTTGTCGGTAAAGCGCGCTGTCTTGTGCGCGATCTTAAAGCGATCGTCCTCGGCAGCGCCCTGCGCGGCACCCATGCCGCGAATCTGCCAATAGTCCTCGGGCACAAATGCCATGCGCTCGCGCTCGCGCTCGACCACCAGGGCAAGCGTCGGCGTCTGCACGCGGCCGGCAGAGCGCACGTTGCCAAAGCCGCCAAACTTGGCGAGCGTCAGATAGCGCGTGAGCACCGCGCCCCAAATGAGGTCGATATGCTGGCGGCTCTCGCCAGCATCGGCCAGGTTCTGGTCGAGCGAGACGAGATTATCGAAGGCGTGCGTGATCTCGGCCTTGGTAAACGAAGAGTATTGGGCGCGGGCAACCGGCAAGTCCGGCGCAACCTCGCGCACCTTGTTGAGAGCGTCCGAGCCGATCAGCTCGCCCTCGCGGTCGAAGTCCGTGGCGATGATGACGCTGTCGGACTTTTTAGCGAGGTTCTTGAGCGAGCGAATGAGCTCTTTCTCGGCCGGCAGTTTAATGACGGGCGCCCAGGTGAGGTAAGGCAGGCTCTCGAGCTTCCAGCCCTTGATGGAGATACCATCGGTAAGGAACGGCTTGCGCTTGGTGTCGTACGGCGGGCGGGCCAGGCCATCGGGCATATCGGCCGGCAGCATCTCACCGTCCTCGGTCACCGAATACCAACCCAGCTTTTTATCGAACAGCACGCTGTCGCAAAAATCGGGCGCCAGGATGTGACCGGCAAGGCCGATGGTCACGCACTCCTCGCCCTTCCACTCAAAACGGTAGATGGCGGTGTTGTACACCTTGTCCTTTTTGGGCTTGCCCGTGGACAGCCGCTCGGCGATCTGACGCGCGGCGTCGTTTTTCTCGGCGATGATGAGCTTCAAAAGAGGCTCCTATCTCGTATCTCTGCGGCTACGCCCGCGCTCATGGCGGCCGACTTACGCCCTTGCTTGCTCAATCTGCCCGATGAGCCAATCGCACCAGGCATCCATGCCCTCGCCCTTGCGCGCGCTCACGGCAAACCGCGGCGCCTGCGGATTGAGGTCATCGAGTGTCTTAGTATACCTATCCATGTCAAAATCGAAAGCCGGGGCCACATCGACCTTGTTGAGCAGCTGTGCGCCGGCGTGTTGGAAGATGCCCGGGTACTTGATGGGCTTGTCGTCGCCCTCGGGCACCGAGAGGATCATGATGGACAGGTTCTCGCCCAAGTCAAAGTCGACCGGGCAGACCAGGTTGCCCACGTTTTCGATAAAGATGACGTCGATATTCTGAAGGCCCACAGCCTGGTCGAAGGCGTCGACGGCCTCCATGATCATGTTGCCCTCGAGGTGGCACAGGCCACCCGTGTTGATCTGGATGGCGGGCATGCCGGCTTCCTTCATGGTGACGGCGTCGACATCCGAGGCGATATCGCCCTCGATGACGGCGCAACGCAGGCCGGCCTTGTCGCGCAGGCGCTCGTTGGTGCCCAGAATCGTAGTGGTCTTGCCCGAGCCAGGGCTCGACAGCACATTGATCACATAGGTGCCCGCCTCATTAAATCTCTGACGCAGCTGATCTGCCAGGCGCTCGTTGCGCGACAGAATCGGCGATGCGATATCAATCGTTTTCTCGGCCATATTCGGCACTCCTTAACTTCTAACATTTTTACCCCGTTCCCAGGTAGCTGGTGGGCTAATCGTCGGGGGTTTCGATTTCGATTCTGGCGATGTCGAGCTCGCGGCCGTGCAGCAGGCGCACGTTGGCGCCGCCACAGTGGGGGCAGCGGCAATGGAAACGGTCGTGCTCAAAGACCTCTCCGCAGTCCAGACACTCGCTTTGTGGATGGACCTCCCCCACGGCAAGCTCGCAGCCGCGCGTGAGCGGGTCCTCGTCGCGAAACGTCTCCCACGCAAAGTCGAGCGCCTCGCGCACGACCTCGGTCATATCCCCGATACGCAGCGTTACCAAAACGGCGCGCGAGGCCCCCGCCCCACGCGCCGCGCGAATCACTGTATCGAGTATGCCGTTGACAATGCCAACCTCGTGCATACCGTTTTACTCCTCGTCGTCCTCGTCGTCCGAGAACAGGTCCAGACGGCTCACGAACAGGCCCTCCTTGCCCTCGCGCGCGGTGATGACCACGCGGGCGATGGCGAGCGAGATCTCGTAGAGCGAAAGCAGGGCACCGTACATAAGGCCCAGCGTGACGGGCGAGCCATCGGGCGTGATCACAGCCGAGCCAACGAGCAGGCCCACGTACACGCAGCGCCAGGCGCTGCGGAAGGCCGCGTAGGACACGATGTGAAAGACGGACAGGTAGAAGATGATGAGCGGCAGCTCAAACGCCACACCAAAGCCGATCATAAAGAGCAGCTCCATGTTGACGTAGTTCTCCAGATCGGGCAGCGCCGTGGCGACGGCAGAGGTCTCGCCGATGAGCCACTCAAAGCCTGCCGGGATAATGATGAAGTAGCAAAAGATGGCACCCAGGAAGAACAGCACCGTCGAGGCGAGCACCGTGGGCACGACCCACTTGCGCTCGTTGGGGCGCAGCGCCGGCAGGAAAAATGCCAGGATCTGCCAGATGATCATGGGCGTGCACATGACCACGGCCATCTTGATGGCCAGCGAGAAGCGCAAGCCAAAACCGCCGAGCGTGGTGGTGATGTAGAACTTACCGTCCGGCACAAAGGAGCGGATGGGGTCTTCCAGGATGTCGAGCACCACGGGCGTGGCGAAATACAGCACGATAGCGGCGGCAAACACCGACACGACCACGATGGTCAGGCGGCGACGAAGCTCTCCCAGATGATCGAAGAGCGGCATGCGCGCAGGTCCGATAGGCATTACTCATCGCCTCCCTTCGAGACGTCGGCGGCAGTGGCGTCGTCCTCGGCCTCGAGCTCGCGAGCGAGCTGGTCGACGACGGCCTTGCGCTTGCGGGGACGACGGGCATAGAGGTCGGCCGTCGTGGGCTCTGCCGACTCGGGATCGGGCTCCGACTCTGCAGCGGAAGCGGACTCGGCGGCGGCAGGCTCGGGCTCGGCGCCCTCGGTCGCAGGCTCCTCGGCAGCGTTCTCGCCCTCAGCAGCACCCTCGCTTGCGGCCTTCTCGGCAGCAAGACGGGCGCGACGCTCGGCAAAGGTCTCCTTCTTGGTGGGCGCTGCCGTCTCGGCAGCATCCTCGTCCGCATCGGAATCGTCATCGACGGCAGCCTTCTTGGGCTTGACCGGGGCCGACGCGGCCTCGCTTACCGGATCGATGATCTCGGACTGAACAACAGCCGTCATCTTTTCCTGCGTCTCGCGGAACTGACGGATGGCACGGCCGATCGTGCGGCCCATCTGCGGGAGCTTATCCGGGCCAAACAGCAAAAAGCCGAAGACCACGATGATCGCGAGCTCACCCTCTCCAATACCAAACACACATACCTCCAAGGCTCGATGTGAGTCGAGCCCGCACCGCGCCATTCGGCCGGAACTCGTCTATTCATTCGGTCAAGTATAGCGCCCGGACGCCAAAACGTCCGAGCGCATCACAAACATATGCCAAACGGCACGCCCTTTTGGGGCCAAGATTATGCAGCGGTGATCGAAATCTCCTGGTCGACACCCAACAGCTGAACCACGCGCATCACCGGGGGCTGCACATTGGTGCAGCTAAAGCGCTTGCCGTGGTCGACCGCGTGGTGCGCGGCGCCCACGAGCACGCCAATGCCCGTCGAATCGATGTAGCTCACCTGGGCAAAATCGAGCTCAACGGCCTCAGTGGGCTGCTCGAGCGCCAGGTCGATGGCATTGCGCAGGCTATCGGCGTTAGAGATATCGATCTCACCGGTTACCTTAATGGTGTAGAGCTCTGGCGTGGGGTTGGTGGAAATGCCCAAATCCATGTATACGCTCCTTTACGTATCGAAAGTGCGGATAGTACGGGAAGCCGCGCGTTAGGCGCGCTCGGCACGCGCAAGCTCGGCAGCGACCAGCTTAACGGCCAGCACCAGCACATCGAGCGCGGCCTCCAGGTCCTCGACCGTGGGATAGCTCGGCGCGATGCGGATGTTGGTGTCGCGCGGGTCCTTGCCATAGGGCCAGGTAGCACCGGCCGGCGTAAGCTTGACGCCCAGGTCGGCGCAGAGCGCGGCGACCTTCTGGGCCGAGCCCTCGGGACCATCGAAGCTTACAAAGTAGCCGCCGCGGGGGTGCGTCCAGGTGGCACAGCCCGTGTCGCCCAAGCCCTCGGTGAGTTTGCGCTCGACGGCCTCAAAGCGCGGGCGCAAGAACTCGGCATGCTTTTTCATGTGCTCCTTGACCGCCTCGATGGTGGGGAGGAAGCGCGCGTGACGCAGCTGGTTGAGCTTGTCGGCGCTGATGAGGCCGGCCTTCAGGCGCTTGGAGAACTCGGCGATGACCGCGGGGCTCGCACCGATAAAGCCAATGCCGGCGCCCGGGAAGGTGATCTTGGACGTCGAGGCAAAGGCCACCACGCGGTCCTCGGTGCCCGCCGCCCGAGCGAGGTCAAAGATGTTTGCGAGCTCGTCGGTCTCGTCGTACAGGTCGTGCACGCAGTAGGCGTTGTCCCAAAAGATACGGAAATCGGGCGCGGCCGTGGGCATCTCGACCAGGCGGCGCACAGTGTCCTCGCTAAAGGTGATACCCGTGGGATTGGAATACTTGGGCACGCACCAGATACCCTTGATGGAATCGTCGGCGGCAACGAGGCGCTCGATCTCGTCCATGTCGGGGCCGCTGTCGGTCATCGCGACGGGGACGTTCTCGATGCCCAAGTCGGCGGTGATGCCAAAGTGGCGATCGTAGCCGGGAACGGGGCACAGGAACTTGACCTTCTTGCCGTCGTGTGCGGCCTCGTAGGCGTCCCAGGGCTCGCTACCGCACGAACCGCAACGCCAGAACATGCCGGCGATGTCATGCTCGACCAAAAGGCTCGACGAACCCAGCACGAGCGTCTGCTCGGCGGGGCAGCCCAGGAACTCCCCTGCCAACTTGCGTGCCGAGGGAATGCCCTCGAAGCAGCCGTAGTTGGAGCAGTCGACGTTGCCGTCGTGCAGATCGGCGTCGGCGTTGAGGATATCGAGCATGGGGCGCGAGATGTCCACCTGGGCGGGCGACGGCTTGCCGCGGGCCATATCGAGCGCCAGGCCCTTGGCCTTGACCTCGGCGACCTCGGCTTTGAGCGTCTCGATGGCGGCATCGAGTTCGGTGGTCTCCATCTTCTGGTAGATCGTCTGCATGGGTGCGACCTTTCGCGAAGCGGTACATTGCAGTTCTTCTAAGTATAGACCGCCACCGTCGAAACGTTATGAAGCCGTGATAGATTAAGTCCATCGCAATGAATTACGAATCGCCGCGCATGCCGGCGTGGGGCGACCAAGGAGGCACTATGGAGTACGGATCGTTCCAGGCCGAGGAATTCGGTGACCTGCAACGCCTGGTCGACGGGCTGTTTTACGACCGCCACGCCATCGATCGCCTGGATCTGATCGTACAGGCCGAAATCTTGGACCTGGCACCCGATCTCATGGAAATCGTCAACCTGCTACCGCCCGGCTATTATGACCGCCAGCCACTTTGCGACCAGCTCAACTCCGCCTTGGCCGCCCACGGCTGGGGCGCCGTCTACGGAACGGTGGAATAAGCCTCAAGGCCGACGATTTGGCCCGTTTCCCGACCCTGGCGAGGCTTGTTTTAGGGCTTGCGGCCAAAAAAGGGCAAATATGAGTACTGTTACCTTTTTAGTGGCAGCGATTCTTGGCCGTAATCGGCAAAACTGGACTTGAAATTCCCTAATCACCGTCAGCTAGCGCCAAATTGGAAGTCGATGGTCACTCATTAACGTACAGTTCTTATAACTTTGTTCATTATTTTCCACACCTAAAATGAAACGCCGTTTGTGACAGTACTCACAAACGGCGTTTTTTGACCACGGGGGCATCTGGCAGGAGGCCAGTAGCGCCCGGATCCGAGTTTCGAACGCATCCAAACCGGTTCTGGTGTCTTTTTTCGAGCTTTTACTCGTCCTTGGGCGCGGGGTGTTTGCAGACCACGCTCATGTAGATCATGCCGAGCACGGCAGCGGTGACCGAACCGGCAAGGATGGCGGCCTTGGCAGCCAGAACCTCAAACTGAGCCGTCGGGAAGGCAAGGCCGCTGATGAGAATCGACATGGTAAAGCCGATGCCGCCCAGAATACCCACACCGGCAATCATGTGCCAGTTGACATTGTGCGGCAGCTCGCAGGCCCTAAGCTTAACCAGGGCAAACGTCATGCCAAAGATACCGATCGGCTTGCCCAGCAGCATGCCAAAGTACACGCCGAGCGTCACTGGGTCGGAGAGCAGCGTGCTCATGTCCACGCCCACCAGGCGAACCTGTGCGTTCACGAACGCAAAGATCGGCAGAATCACAAAGTTGACCGGCGTGGAGATCAGACGCTCCATGCGGATGAGCGGCGGGGTCACGCGGTGCATGACGCGCTCGACCTTGGTGGTCGAGACGGTAAAGTCATGCTGGCCCAGGATGTGTGCCTCATCGTCGTAGCGGTCATCGAGCAGCGGCAGGCACTCGCCCAACCAATCGGTGAGGTTATCGAGCTTGACGCCACACTTGGCCGGGATGGTAAAGGCCAAGATGACGCCGGCAAGCGTGGCATGCACGCCGCTCTTGAACATGCAGAACCACAACAGCAGACCCAGTACCGAATACGGGGCAAGGCGGTAATGCTGCGTCTTGTTGAGCCACACGAGTGCGCAGGTCACAAGCGCGGCGGCGCCCAACCAAAACGGATTGGGGCTCTGACCGTAGAAGATGGCGATGGCGGCGATGGAGATGAGGTCGTCGGCGATGGCGAGCGTCGAGAAGAACACACGCACGCCGTTGGGCACGCGATTGCCCAAAAGCGACAGCACGCCCAGCGCAAAGGCAATATCGGTTGCCATGGGGATGGCCCAACCGTTGCGGGCGCCGGCATGGTTAAAGATCAGGTAGATGCAGGCGGGAACGACGACGCCGCCCACGGCCGCCAGCATGGGAAGCATAGCCTGACGCGGATTCTTGAGCTCGCCGACCGTCATCTCGTACTTGAGCTCAATGCCCACCAACAAAAAGAAGATCGCCATGAGGAAGTCGTTGACGAAAAGCTCAACGGTAAGGCCAGCCGTAAGGTTGCCCAGACCCACATACAGCGGGGTCTCCAAAAAGTGATGGATGGCCTCGTAGGCATCGGTGTTGGCGCAGATGACGGCGGCGATGGCGGCGCAGACCATGACGGCGGCGGAAATCGTGCCGTTCTCGGCAATGCGCTCCCAAATGTCGTGACGCTCAAAACGCTTGCGCTCACGGACGTTGAACAGCTGCTCGGGTGCTGCCATGGGCGGCTCCTTTCACGGGAAGGCTCCCGTCTTAAAAAAGCACGGCCCGCCCAAGTGGCGGCGCCGCGCTCTAACGTATTACGCTTGCATCTAGCCTACCCTGCACGACAAGCACGCAGGCGTGGCCGAAAAGCGGAACCACAGGTTGAACATTATTTGCCCAACGGCACGGGCACGCCTGTCCAAGAGACAACGCGGTGCCATGCACAAAAAACGACCGGAGCGCGGGGCGTCCGCGATCCGGTCGTGGCGTTTAGTGAACTAAACCTAGCAGGCGGCCATGATGGGGGCAGCGACCTGCTTCTTACGGGAGAGGACGCCCGGCATCCAGACGCCGTCGTGCTCGTCGGCAATGCCCAGGCCCTTCTGAGCAGCCTCGGTCTCGCCCTCGAGCAGGACCTGCGAGCCCTCCTCCATAATGTCGGTGATGCACAGGACAATGCCGTCAGCACCCTTCTCGGCGGCGTAGGCGCGCATGGCCTCGCGAATCTCGTCGATCATGCCGAGCGCGCGGCTCTTGTCGACGGTCTCGTACTGGCCGATGAGCAGCTTCTTGCCGGCGGGCTCGAACATCTTGATGTCGTTGCCGACCATCTCGGCTGCGGTGAAGGAGCCGGACGGACGGGTGAGGAAGACCTCCATGCCAAACTTGACCGGGTCGACGCCCACCTGCTCGCCGAGCTTGGCGGCGACGGCGCGGTCGACATCGGTGGTAGTGGGGCTCTTGAGCATGAGCGTGTCGGTCATCATGGCCGAGAGCAGCAGCTTGGCCTGGACGTCGGAAAGCTCAACGCCGAGCACGCCGGCGAGCTTGGTGACGATGGTGCAGCTGGAGCCCCAGGGCAGGCAGATGTAGTGCAGCGGGCCGGCGGTCTCGAAGTCGCCAATGCGGTGATGGTCGACGACGCCAAAGACCGTGGCGTCCTTAAGGCCGGTGACGGACTGGGCGGACTCGTTGTGGTCGGTGAGGACGACGAGCTGACCGGCCTCGACGGAATCGATCATGCGGGGCTCGGCGATGCCGGCGTCGGCGAGCAGCTTGGCGGACTCTGCCGGAAGCTGACCAAGGGCGCAGACCTCGTAGGTGTTTCCGGCATACTCAACCTGGTTGAGCAGCTGGGACAGGACGACGGCGCTCATGATGGCGTCGTTATCGGGATTCTGGTGACCAAAGACAAGAACGTTTGCCATGGATATCCTCCACTTGATATGTGTACTTGGACGTAGCTATGGTAGCACGCTGGCGCCGAACCTTATGAGACGCAAGGGCCGCGGCACAATTTGGGGCGAGTCTGGGGGGGCGACGTCTGTCCCCCTTGCACCACTCGCCATCCTGCATCGACTATTTACCGGCGGCGCGCAGGGCTACGTAGGCGGCACCGATGATGCCGGCGTCGTTGCCGAGCGAAGCGACCTTAATGGGCGTCTCGCGCGAGGCGGAAAGCGCGTAGCGCTGGAAGTGCTCACGAACGACGTCGAGGTAGACATCGGCCGAAGCGGACGCACCGCCACCGATCAGGAACACCTCGGGGTCAACCACGTTGGCAATAAGCGCCAGAGCACGACCGAGATAGTCGGCCATGGTATCGGCTGCGGCAAGCGCAAGCTTATCGCCCTCGCGGCAGGCTTGGAACACGTGCTTAGAATCGGAGGGACCGGTGAGCTCGATGGGCTCGACGCCCGCCTTCTTGCACTCGGCAAGGTAGTTGCTCACCACGCCGGTGGCGCTGGAATACTGCTCCAGGTGGCCATGGCCGCCGCAGCCGCAGGTGCGCTCCTCAGCCGGGTTCAGGCACATGTGGCCAATCTCACCGCCGGCGCCCACAACGCCCGATACCACGTCGCCGTTAACGATAACGCCGCCGCCCACGCCGGTACCGATGGTGACCATCACCACGTTCTGCACGCCCTTGGCAGAGCCAAGCCAGGCCTCGCCCATGGCAGCGGCGTTGGCATCGTTCTCGTACTTAACGACCGCGTCGGGGCAGTGCTCCTGAATGGCGATCCTCAGCTCGGGCAGGTTAATGGCAATGTTGGCCTTGACCTTGGCATCGCCCGACGCCGGGATGGGGCACGGAACGGCCAGGCCAATGCCCGCCACAAAGGCGCGCGGAATCTGGGCCTTGGCGACCACTTGGTCGATGGCCTCGGTCACCGCGGCAAAGCCCGCGGCGTCAACGATGGGAGGCGTGGGCACGCTGGCCTTGGCCAGCAGGTTTCCGTCCTCGTCGAACAGGCCCTCCTTAACCGAGGTGCCGCCGACGTCGATGCCGATGTAATACTGCTTGGGTTCCATAGGGGCCCACCTTTCTCGTTTAATCATTGCCTGTATGGTACCGCTCCCAAGACAAAAACCTACCAAAAAGGGACAGGTTTGTTTTGGTAGGTTTTATCTGGGAAAGCGCGAATGGTCGCTCAATAGGTCGTGCAAGACCCTCTCCAAATATAAAGGCGCCGGGAGGCGGAGGCTCCCGGCGCCCGTCAAAGGGACTATGTTGTCTATTGGACCGCACGGTCCGCCGCGGCGATAACGCCGGCTAGGCCTTGAGTGCCTGCAGCTGCTTGTGTATCTCGATAAGCTCCGTGGCCATGACGCGCATGGTCTCGGTGCCGGCCATCTGGTCCTCGGCATGTAGCAGGATCAGTGGGGCCTCGCCGTTACGCTCGCCGTTGGCCTCCTTCTTCAAAAGCGCCATGTGAACATCGTGGCCACCGTTGTAGGCCTCGTCGCCTTGCTTAATGAGCTCCTCGGCGGCGTCAAAATCGCCCTCCTTGGCCTTTTGCACGGCATTGATGTACATGCTCTTGGCGGTACCGACGTAGCTGATGATCTCGAAGCAGGTCATCTGCAGTTCGTTCATATCCTCCATGCGGAGCACCTAGCCCATCACGCTGACGCAGTGGTCGATGATGCCGGCGGCGTTCATGCGGCCGTAGTCGACCATGTTGATGACCTCGACCGGGAAACGGCCGGCGGCCTCCTTCTCAAAATCGCCCTTGGTGTAGCCGATCTGCGGACCAAGCAGCAGCATGTCGCACTCGTCCAGGTGATCGTGGGCCTCGTTCATGGGACGAGCCTCGATCTCGATATCCAGACCGCGGTTTGCAACCTCGGCCTGCATCTTCTGGACCAGTAGGCTCGTGGACATGCCAGCATTGCAGCAGAGCATGATCTTCTTCATGGTTTCCTCCTTGTAACTGCGCGGTGCGCAGACGACGACTGGTTGTATTCCTTGCGGTTATTGTGCCCTCTTTCTGCGCCCTTACGCAAAAGAGAGGTGCGGGCACCGGCACCGCGTACCGGCGCCCGCAAAGGTGAAAGGGGCGAACGTTAGGCGTTCTACTCGGCGAGAGCCTCCTGCTTGGCGATTGCCTTCTCGGAAATCTTCATAAAGGGCAGGTAAACGGCCATGCCAATGACAATCTCGAGAGCCTGCCACACGCCGGCGCGCCAGTCAAAGCCCGTAGCGAGCAGGGCATTGATGACGGGAGGCATGGTCCAGGGCACCTGGGCGATGCAGGGGCTGATGATGCCTGCGCAGGTAAGGCCATAGGTGATGCCGATGAACAGGTCGGGAAGAAGGACAAACGGGATCATGAGCGGCAGGTTGTACACGATGGGGTAACCGTAGATAACCGGCTCGTTGATGTTGAACAGACCAGGCAGGATAGCCATCTTGGAAACGGTCTCGGAAGCCTTGTTCTTGGAGAACAGGAGCGTGTCGAGCAGAAGCATGAGGGTGCAGCCCGAGCCGCCGATGAGGGCAAAGCTGTTAACGATCTGCATGTTCATGTAGTGATCGGGCTGGATGGTGCCACCGGCGGCAAAGGTAGCCATGTTGTCGACGATGAGCATGGTCAGGATCGGCTCGACGGTAGCGCCAGAGATGGTGGACTGGTGAATACCGACGCAGAACAGCAGGTTAGCAAGGGTGTAGATGAGGATAACAGCCCACGGACCGGCGTTCATGATGCTCTTGAGCGGGTTGGAGATGCACGTGGAGATGATGGCGCACAGATCGGTGCCGGCGCACACGGCGAGCAGGGCTGCGGCAAGAGCGAAAATCGCGAGGTTGAGCAGCATCGGGATCATGACGTTGAAGGAGTTGGAGACCGCGGGAGGCACGCCCTCGCCCAGCTTAACCTTGAGCTTCTCGACGCCAGAAATCTTGATGAAGAGCGAGACGGAGAGCAGGGCGATGATAATGGCCGAGAACAGACCATTAGTGCCAGTGTTGGCAGTCGAAAGGGCGCCCGTGACCTCAGCGGAGGTGATCTTGTCGGTGAGCAGCGGGCTCGTGGCGGCAAGCGTGGCGGTGATCTGCTGCGGCATCATGATGACGAAAGCAGAGATAGCGACGACCACGCAAGCGAGCGGGTTATCGAAACGCTTGTTCTTAGCGAGGCTGTAGCCAATCAATCCGGCCAAGATAATTGCAGAGACGTTGAGGGTACCCAGCGTAATCGCCGAACCCCACGTCTGAAGGTTGGCAAGGCCCGCCGCATCGAGCGGGAACAGGGGGAACACGACGTTGTTAATAAGAACCGCGATACCCGCAAGGATATAGAGCGGCGTGATGGTCGCGAAGGCATCGCGCAGGGAACGCAGGTGAACCTGGTTTCCCACCTTCGCAGAGACCTCGGCAAACTTGTCGAGGAAGCTCTTTCCGTTGTCACTGGCCATGATTGCTCCTAACTTTCAAATCCGGCCTTTTCCTATGCGCACGGTGGCCTGTCGCCCTCTGCCACCAGATGTGCCATGTGTTTCGCGCGGCGGCGCGCGGTCTGGGCGTTCGCCCGGTCGCTAATCAACCACGTGGGTCGTGGCGACCTGTTTGAGCCAGGCCGCTGACTTCTTAAGGCGGCGCTTGTAGCCGTCCATAAGGTCGACCTCGACAAAACCGTAACGGTTCTTAAAGGCATTAGCCCAAGACCAGTTATCGATGACGGCCCAATAATGGTATCCGCGGCACTTGGCGCCCTCGTCGATGGCCTTGGCCACCCACTCCAGGTGCTGACGTACAAAGTCGACGCGGTAGTCATCCTGGATGGTTCCTTCGGCGTCACGGTTCTTGTATTCGTCCATGATGCCGATGCCGTTCTCGGAAACGAACCACTCAAGATCGGGGTAGTTCTTAGCGCAGTCCATGCCAAAGTCGTAGAGGCCCTGCGGGTAGATCTCCCAGCCGCGGCTCTCGTTCATAACGGCGTCGGGCCATACGTACTCGTCGGCGAAGTGCGGCAGGCCGTACTGGTCGACCTTGCTCGCCGGCGCCTGAACGCGCGTGGGGTGGTAGTAGTTGCAGCCGAGCCAGTCGACAACACCCTGCTTGAGAATCTCTTGGTCGCCGGCACGGAACGGGAGCTTAACGCCGCCCTCGGCCAGGCTGTCGAGCACGTCGGCAGGAAGCTCGCCCTTGGTAATAAGGTCGAGCCACCAGCGATTGTTGATGCCGCTGGTCATACGCACGGCCTCGAGGTCTGCCTCGCTGGGATTCTCCTTGGTATAGACCGGGGTAAAGCAGTTGATCATGCCAATCTTGGCATCGGCGCGAATAGCGCCCTCGTCATAGGCCTTACGGTAGTTGGCCACGGCCAGCGCATGTGCCAGCGAGATGTGATACTGCACGGTGCGGGCGCGGCTAAAGTCGTGGAGCTGCGGGAACCACACGCCCTCCTGATAGCGCTGTTCGGGCTCGACGATGGGCTCGTTAAAGGTGAACCAGTACTTAATCTCCTGGCCAAACTCGTGGAAGGCGACGTCGGCGTAATGCGCGTAAGCCTCGACGACCTCGCGGCTCTCCCAGCCGCCACGGTTAAAGAGGTAGGTGGGCATGTCAAAGTGGTACAAGTTGACAAACGGCTCCAGGCCGGCCTCGCGAGAGGCGCGGAACAGCTCGTGATACCACGCAGCGCCCTCCTCATTAAGGTTGCCGTCGGCATCGAGCAGACGGCTCCACTGGATGGAAGTGCGATAGGTATTCAGGCCCAAGTCCTTCAAAATGCGAAAGTCTTCCTGGTACTTGGTCATAAAGTTATTGCCGGCATAAGAGCCAACGCAGTTGTAGAACGAACCCAGATCCTGGATGGACCAGGTGTCCCACAGGTTCTCGAGCTTGCCGCCCTGGTTCCACTGACCCTCAGTCTGCGGGCCGGACATAGCAGCGCCAAAGAAGAAGTCGTTGGGCAGCTGATACTGTGCCATCAAAGTCCTCGCTTTCGTGTTCTAGAGCTTCCGGTTGGAGATGGATTTGCTTTGGCAGGTTATCCGGCGCGGGCGCGCACCGGTCATACCGATATCCAACCCGCCAAAACAAAACCGTCCCCAAACGGTCGATCCTGTTCTGCGGTAGGATTCCGTTCGTTGCTTAAACTATAGCGTTCTAATTTTAAAAGTAAAGCGTCTTTTTATTTTTTCTTTCTCGAACTTCTTATATAAAAGTAATATGGGTGCCCTGTTGGGGGTTATACTTACTTTTGTATTCAGATATGTCGGAAAGGAGGTTCCATGATTCCCAAATACGAGGCGATAGCTGCAGATATTCGTCGAAGTATCGAGGATGGCGCTCTTAAACCGGGCGACAAGCTTCCCACCGTCGTTGAGTTCTGCGAGCTCTATAGCGTTTCCAAAATCACCGTCAAACGTGCTATCGAGCAAATCACCGAGGAAGGTCTTATTACCAGCCGGCGCGGATCGGGTACCTACGTTAAGGACACGGCGGGACTTCCCGGCCAGGCGTTTTTCCAGGGCAAAAACGACCGTGCCCAGGGCTTTTCATATGAGCACCGCGGGGAGAAGGTGACCTCGGTGGTCTACGATTTCTCGATTGTTAATCCACCAGCGGACATCGCAGCCCAGCTGGGAATTGCCGAGGATGACTTTGCCTATCACGTCGTGCGCGTGCGTCAGGCCAACGAGAAGCCCATCGTTATCGAGTACACCTACATGCCGCTCGAGCTGATTCCGGGCCTTAAAAAGAAGGACCTGTACGGATCGGTCTACCGCTTCATCCGCGAGCAATGTGGGCTGAAGATTTCGAGTTTTCACCGTACCATTCGCGCCGTGGCAGCAACCGAGGAAGAAGCTGAGCGTCTGGGCACCAAACTTGGCTCTCCCCTGCTCGAGCTCACCCAGATTGGCTTTTTGGACAGCGGTGCCGCCTTTGAGTATTCGGTCTCGCGCAACGTTGGCGACCGCTTTGAGCTGCACAACGTAACGTTGGCATAGGTTTTTGTAGTCATGCGAGCGCTCGCTTTGAGCTGTTTTGCACAGCGCCCGCGCAACACAATGGGGTATGAACATGTCCGATTTGATTAAACTGACGCCGATCTTCCACGAGAAGATCTGGGGCGGTCGCCAGCTCGAAACCGTATTTGGTTACGACATTCCCGAGGGTCCCATCGGTGAGTGCTGGGCCATCTCGGCCCATCCCAATGGTGACTGCCAGATTGCGGAGGGCCCGTATGCAGGCCACACGCTTTCGTGGCTGTGGGCCGAGCACCGCGAGCTCTTTGGCAACTGCGAGGGCAAGGAGTTCCCGCTGCTCATTAAGATTCTGGACGCCAAGGATGACCTTTCGATCCAGATTCATCCCAACGACGAGTACGCCGCCAAGCACGAAAACGGCAGCCTGGGCAAAACCGAGTGCTGGTATGTGCTGGACTGCGAGCCCGACGCCACGATCATCGTCGGCCAGCGCGCGCATGACCGCGCCGAGGCCGCACAGATGATCGAGGGGGGCCGTTGGGACGACATGCTCAACGTGCTGCCGATCCACAAGGGCGACTTTTTCCAGATTGATTCCGGTACCGTGCACGCAATCAAGACCGGCACGCTCATTTTGGAGACGCAGCAGTCAAGCGACGTGACATATCGCCTGTACGACTACGACCGTCCCGGCACCGACGGCAAACTGCGTCCGCTGCACATTGAGCAGAGCCTCGACTGCATCGACTTTGATGCTCAGGCTCCGACCGACGGCACGGTGGTCGCGCCCGAGATGAACGGCGTAACCGAGCTCGAGTCTAACTCCTGCTACACCGTCGATCGCGTACGCGTCGACGGCAGTAAGACCTTGGAGCAGCGCTGGCCCTTCATGTGCCTGTCGGTCATCGACGGCGAAGGCACCGTCTGCGGCGACCCCGTCCACAAGGGAAGTCACCTGCTGGCACCCAGCACCGTCAGCTCCATTGACCTCGAAGGCAAGATGGAACTGATCATCAGCCACCTCTAGGTCACCGGTCCCCAAGCGCCCGCCGGGACGGGGCGCGGGGTTTGGTCACCTGCTCGGACAGTCCTGCTCGCACGGAGAGCACATTAAGTGCTCTCCGGCTCGTGCGGAACTCGCGATCGATCAAAGCCCGCGCCCCGTTCCGGCGGGCCTCCGACTAGCAACAACAATCAAAACGCAACAGGGGGCTCTTCCGCTCATCAACGGAAGAGCCCCTTGCTATACATAACGAATCAAGGTGCCTATAGGTAGACCTTTTCGAGAAACGATAACGTGTCCTGAAGCCGCGCCCTTTCCTTACGGTTGGTCTGCCGATTTACATACGAAGCAAAGTCCGTAAAAAAACCTCCGCATCAACCCTCATTTGCCCCGTTAGCTCCAAACGCGCCGAAGGCGACAACAAGTCAGCAAGTCGAGCAACATCCGAACGGTGCTTCCGCCGATCAATGTTGTTGCAACGACGTCCCTCTTCATAACTTCTGTTGATATCAATGTGCGCACGCATCTTAAGGGGAATGATATGGAGTGCATCGAGCAACGTAATGCCCTCTACGTTCGTTGCGTTATCGCGAATAAATTCGTAGTAGCCATCGTCGAGAATAATTGCCGAGAGACTTGATACGGCCCCGTCAAAGGAAAGAGGAGCTACCTCGCTCGTTTCATCTTCGAGCACAAAATCAGGATGTTGGGCAAATAGCTCAATTTGGCCGGGATAGTCTAGGACTTGCCTTGATCCTTCGGACAAATAGAACCGATAGTAAGTGCACTTTCCATCGCCGACCTTTCCAGTCTCATATCCGGCAGCTTTGATAAATGCCCACAATGCAGTGGCAAATTCAACGCCTTCCCCATCAACAATTACGACGACATCCAAGTCTTCAGTAGCTCTAAACGAATCGCCCTCATTGTCAAACAGAACGCTGCAGGCTCCCCCGCCAATAAGGACGTAACCGCCTTAACAGCCGCTCATGGCATCGGCAAATCGCTCTATTCCCCTCACTTTTGACATATCGTCCTCCTGAGCTGTTCGACCGCATCGAGCAGACGGTCATCTTTGTAATCCGCTTTTGCGCAGGCAACGTATAAGGAGAACGGGTCGACACATTGCAAACCCGTCACGTCAAAACTAACATCGGACGGCTCGTCCACGGGATACGACCAGACCTCAATCTCGATAGCAGCCGGTTCGTACCACTGGGCCTCCAACCATCTGTCGCCCATGTGCTCTTTTAAGACCTCTAGCTGATACTTTTCGAGAGCAATGGTTGGAGCAGAGTCTTCATGAGCAAGGTCGGACATATAGCTAAGGGCAGACACACCGGAAAGCAGCGCATCAACGCCACGTAGCTCTGTTCTCTCGATAACCTTCTTGAGCCGGATTCGCTCTAAAACTGGCGTGCGAAGATAATCCTCAAACCCATCCAGCAACGACTCAGTCGACAACCCGGCGTCGCACAATATACGCTTTTTGCCGTCCCGCATAATCAACCCAGGAGCTATAGCGGCGATTTCCGAAAGATAGCCGCTGACGCTTGCCGCGCTTTTGCCACACAGACGCGCTAGGTCGCCGGCGGAGCAGTCAACCCATCGTCCCGCGATGAGATTTAGGACGATTCGTTGAGATTGGGGCGAAAGCGGAGCAGCGGGAGAAGCACCCAGCACCTCACCGGAAATAACGGCTCCGATAAACGGCAGAAACGCATTTCGCTCATCTCGGATATATGCGATCCCCTCCGAAGAAAGCGCGCGCATAAAGCCTAAATCCATAGCGTCCCAGCAAATTGCCACCGGGCGAGCATCTATCTTGCGCACTGCATTGGCGAGATTTCGCGCCGAAATGACACTGGGCGGTTCTTTTGGTTCCGCAACAATGAAACGGCCTTGCTCAGACATGCCGAGCCGTGCTAAGCGAAGCGAATAGCGCTCGAGATACATGCGAGGAATCTGTATCTCAACTGGCTCCGGGTCGATGGCGAGCTCTAAAGAGAAGAGCCTTTTTGGGAGACAATTTAGCAGCATATCCAATCACCATTTTCATTTCAGTTATATTTTAGTATCTATCTAAAATTATACTGAATCGTATAAAACGCTCAATCCCCAAAGTCATAAGAAACAATCCGAAACGTAATAAGGGGCTCTCCCGACCATGTACGGAAGAGCCCCTACTCGTATCTATCTATCAGCCCACCCGGCTCTCCAGATCAAAAAGCGAACGAGCAGAGCAACGTTCGCAAGCTACAAGCTAAAACGCCACAAGGAAGAGGGCGCGCCGGGGGCGTTGGTCGATCGCGAGTTCCGCACGAGCCGGAGAGCACTTAATGTGCTCTCCGTGCGAGCAGGACTGTCCGAGCAGGCGGCCAAAGCCCCCGGCGCGCCCGTCTAGCCAGATGTACGGGTTTTCCAGGTGCGGCAGATCGGCCTGAAAGAG
The DNA here is from genome assembly GCF_009875845.1 of Collinsella sp. BIOML-A6. Classification (NCBI taxonomy): domain Bacteria; kingdom Bacillati; phylum Actinomycetota; class Coriobacteriia; order Coriobacteriales; family Coriobacteriaceae; genus Collinsella; species Collinsella sp. BIOML-A6. Next base: position 12,568 of record NZ_WWSL01000011.1, on the reverse strand, counting down.
GAGGGCATAGACCTTGAGGTCATGCCCGACGATTGAAGGCCGAGGTGCCGTGCCTGGGAAAGCCGCCTAGGTCAGTTTCACTATAGGTGCAAAACCTTTCATAAGCTTTTTGGTCTGGCCGGTCTTTTCGAATTGGACCTCGATCATGTCTCCGGCGACCGAGATCACAGTGCCCGTGCCAAAGGTCTTGTGGCTCACGGTATCGCCCGCGGCAAAGTCCTGCGATGCGCTGGCGCGATTGACCTTGCGCTCCACCGTCGGCGACACCTTAGACGACGGCTTTTTGGCTCGCGGCGCGCCCGAGCCAAAGGTCGAGGCAACACGGCCGGCATCAGGCGAGACCCCACGATGGCGCTCGGTCCCGTAACTGCCGCCGCCAAAGAAATCGTCAAAGCTCGATCCGCCACGCGAACCGGAACCGCCGGTCGAGCGCGTATACGAACCGAACACCTTGCCGCCGTACATATCCGAGCCCATGCCCGATCCAAAGGTGCCGTGTCGGTCGCCGCGCTTCTCCCAGCCCGTGCCCTCAAAACCGGCAGAACCGATACCGCTAAACTCGATATCCTCAAACGGTATCTCGTTGAGGAAGCGCGAGCGCGGGTTGGCAGAGGTCGAGCCGTAGGTGCGACGCGTTGCCGCATAGGTCAAGAACAGTCGCTTACGGGCGCGCGTGATGGCGACGTAGGCCAGGCGACGCTCCTCCTCGAGCTTACCCGGATCATCGCTGCCGCCAAAGTCGTGCACGTGCGGGAAGATGCCCTCCTCCATGCCGGCCACGAACACCGCCGGGAACTCCAGGCCCTTGGCGGAGTGGATGGTCATCATGGTGATGGCATGCGTCTCGCCGGCCAGGGAATCCAAGTCGGAGCGCAGAGCCAGCCACTCCATGAGTGCCGGCAGCGCCTTGCAGGTGAGCGGACCGTAGGTGCGCTCGATCTCTTCGGCATGCACGGCACCCGCCGGCAGCTCTGTCGGCGCAGCATAGGCGTTGCCCGCAATGGCGGCGGCCAGGGCATCCTGCGGAGACAACGCTGGAGCGGCCAAGCTATCGAGCGGATTGGAGCCCGCGGCGTCACGGGCGCCGACGAGCGCCTCAAACGAGGATGCCGGGGCGGACGGCCCCGGTTCGGGCGCAGGCGCGCTCACCGCGACGGGCTCGGGCTCGACGCCGGCAGGCACGTCGGCGACGCCGGCTGCGCGCAGCTCTTCCAAACTCTCGAGCGTGCCCTCGATATCCTCGTGCGTCTCCTCAAATTCGGCGGCGACGCCCAGGAATTCCTGAATGTTCTCGGCGCGGCTCTCGGACTCCATGGTGCCTTCGGCGCGGAACGCCTGCAGCAGGCCCGTCTTATCGACGATCATCTCGACAACATCCTTGAGTTCGCCGTCCATGCGGCGACCCTCGCGCACCAGCGACACAAAGCTCGACAGGCCATTGCGCACCTTGGCGCTAAACATGCCCGTCTCGGCGCACGCGATCTCGCAGGCCTGGAAGAACGAGCAGCGGTTGTCGCGCGCCAGCTGCTCAATCTTTTGGATCGAGGTGGAGCCGATGCCGCGGCGCGGCGTGTTGATGACGCGCTTGACGCTCATCTCGTCGGCCGGGTTCACGATCATCTTGAGGTAAGCCATGACGTCGCGGATCTCGGCACGGTCGAAGAATCGCGTGCCGCCCACGATCTTGTAGGGCACGCCCGCGCGCAGGAACATATCTTCGAGGATACGCGACTGGGCGTTGGTGCGGTAGAACACGGCAATGTCGTCGTAGCTCGTGCCCTTGGCGTGCAGCTTTTCGATCTCGCCGGCGATCCAGCGACCCTCGTCGCGCTCGTCACTCGCCTGGAAGGCCTGAATCTTCTCGCCATCGCCCTCGGCCGTAAACAGGCGCTTGTCCTTGCGCTGCGAGTTGTGGCGCACCACGGCGTTGGCGGCGCTCAGGATATGGCCCGTGGAGCGGTAGTTCTGCTCCAGCTTAACGGTCTTGCAGTTTTTAAAGTCCTGCTCAAAGTCCAGGATGTTGGTGATGTCGGCGCCACGCCAGCTATAAATGGACTGGTCATCGTCGCCCACGACCATGAGGTTTTGGTACTTGGCGGCCAGCAGGTTGGCGATTTCGTACTGAACGTGGTTGGTGTCCTGATACTCGTCGACGCTAATGTAGCGGAAGCGCTCTTGGTACTTGTCGAGCACCTCGGGGCGGGTGCGCAGCAGCTCGAGCGTGCGTACGAGCAGGTCGTCGAAGTCCATCGCATTGGCGGCGCGCAGGCGGCGCTCCAGCTCCAAGTAGACCTGCGCGGCCTTTTTGTCGTTGGGGCTATCGGCGGATTTGAGCATGTCCTCGGGGCCGATCATAGCGTTTTTGGCCGAGCTGATCTTGCTGCGGATCATATTGATGGGGAACTGCTTTTGCTCGATGCCGAGCGCCTGCATAATATCACGCACCATGCGCTTTGAGTCATCGTCATCGTAGATGGTGAACTGACCGGTGTAGCCCAGCAGGTCGGCGTCCTCGCGCAGCATGCGCACGCACATGGCATGGAAGGTACACACCCACATGCCGCGGGTGCCGCTGGGGATGAGTGCTGCCAGACGCTCGCGCATCTCGGCCGCGGCCTTGTTGGTAAACGTGATGGCAAGAACCTGCCAAGGCTTAACACCCAGGTCGCCGAGCATATGTGCGATGCGGAAGGTCAAGACGCGGGTCTTGCCCGAGCCGGCACCGGCGAGCACCAGCAACGGGCCCTCGGTGGTCAGAACTGCCTCGCGCTGGGCGGGATTAAGGCTGTCAATGTCGACGAACGGCTTGGCGGGCTTGAGTGCCGGCGCGGGAGCGTCGTAGATGTCGAGCGGAACGAGCTCGGGCTCCGGCGCTGCAGGGGCGGTGTATGCATCGAGCGGCACGGGTTCCGGCGCGGGCGGCACGGGTACCGCGGCATTCTTTTCCCAGGGCAAGGGCTGGGTCATGGGCGACTCCTCATCTGACGGACGGCGCGCCTGCGGGCGGCGCCATAGTTTGAGCCGTACCAGTATACCGAGCCGCGCGGACACCGACGTAAATCACACCGCGACTCCGTCCGCCGCCGCCACCCAAGCATCACCAAATAAGTTGCGGTGAAATAGTTCCTGAAACCAGCCTTCTGGCCCCCAAACAGGAACTATTCCACCGCAACTTCGATTGGCTCAGAGGTATAGAATATCTACCATTTCCACCCCGTCCCCAAATGGCAGGAGGGTTGCTGTGAAACATAGGGTGCTCTATTACATGGTCGACGGTTCGACCGAGGCGGGCCAGGCGGCGCTCGACACAATCGAAGGTGGCAATCAGATTAAGCTGGTGGGCTGCGCGCATGAACCCAATGTCTGCCCCACCGCCGAGCAGCTGGCTGGCTGCGAGGGCTTTGTCGGCGAGTTTGGCCCCGTCGATGATGCGTGTGCCGACGCCATGGCCGCCACGGGGATGCGTATCGTTTCGAACATGTCCATCGGCCTGAACCACGTTGCTGTCGACCGCCTTGCCTCACACGGCATCACCGTCACCAACTGCCCCGGGTATTGCTCGGACGACGTCGCTCAGCACGCCATCGCTTTAATGCTTGACCTGATGCGCCAAGTTACGTTCCTCAACCGCGACGTGCGCGACGGCATCTGGAATCCGATGGGTGGCTACATCATGCACCGCACGCAGGGCCGTACACTGGGGCTTGTCTTTTTTGGCAGCATCGCGCGCGCCGTGGCACCCATCGCACAGGCGCTCGGCATGAAGGTGCTGGTGTGGGCACCGACCAAGAGCGCAGAAGAGCTTGCCGCCGCCGGCTGCGTCAAAACGCAGACGCTCGACGAGCTGCTCGGTGCCTCCGATATCGTCAGTCTGCACTGCCCGCTGATTCCCGAGACCGAGAGTCTCATTGGCGAGCGTGAGCTTGCACTTATGAAACCCACGGCGTTTTTGATCAACACGGCCCGCGGACCCATTGTGAATGAGAATGCCTTGGTCGCCGCACTAGACGAGGGCATCGCCAGCGGTGGCACGCGCGGTATCTGCGGCGCCGCACTTGACGTGCTTGCCGACGAAACCGAACCCAACCAGGCCTTGATCGCCCACCCACGCTGCATCGTCACACCCCATTGCGCCTACAGCACGCAGGAGGCCTACGACACCGTCCGTCGCATGTCGTTGCAAGCCGTGGTCGACAAACTCGTCTTTAACCGCAAGCCCCAGCACACCGTTGCCTGAATGCGGTAAAGGGACAGTCCCTTTACCGCATTCGGCATTGCCCTCAAACCGCCACCAACATTTTTCGAGTTGTTCGGCCTTTTCCACTGGCGCCACGCAAGGGTTACTGAAATAACTTGAGCGTTCTTGTCCTATTTTGGGAATATTCTCGCTATTTTACGCATATAGTTCACAGAAGCAAACACTACTGAGAATGTCAATGGTGCCGAGATGGCGTTTTTGGTCAGCGAGAGACCTCCAAGAGACCGCACAACTCAATTTTTGCTGGTGGCCAGGAAGAACAGCCAGCTCATTCGCCCAGATCACCATCTCCCCCTGGGATTGGTGAAAAGGGGTCAAGCTAATCTGCGCCAAGTTGGTGCAAAATTACCTGACCCCTTTTCACCAATCCTTTGACAAAGAGGGCGGCATAGACCTTTTGTCCATGCCGCCCTCTTTGAATGACAGGTTGTCGCTCTGGCCGCCGCGCGGCGTCAACCAAGTTACAGGCCGAGCATAGGCTCCAAAACGAAGAAGTACGCAAGCACCACGATGCCCAGGATGATGCGGTAGACGCCGAAGCACTTGAAGTCGTGACGGCGCACGAAGCCCATAAGCCATTTGATGGCGATAAGCGAAACCACAAAGGCGACGACGCAGCCCACGCCCAGGATGGCGATCTCGTTGGTGCCGAAGGTACCGCCCTTAATAAAGTACTTGACCAGCTTGAGCGCACTTGCGCCAAACATAACGGGAATAGCCAGGAAGAACGTGAACTTAGACGCCACCGAGCGTGTGCAGCCCAGCAGCAGGCCGCCGATGATAGTGGAACCGGAGCGCGATGTGCCCGGAATCAGCGAAAGCACCTGGAAGCAACCGATACCCAGCGCGGTCTTCCAGCTCAGATCCTCGAGCGTAGCGATGGAGCCAAAGTCCAGGCTATCGTCATCGTCTGCAGCGGCAGCCGCAGTGGGCGCGGCAAAATGCGCACCAGCGGGGCGTCCGCCCGCCACCACCGCACGCGAACCAAACGAACCGGCAAGAGCGGCCTGGTCGCGCTTGTTCGCGCGCCAGTTCTCGATCACGATAAACAGCACGCCGTACACAATGAGCGCCAGCGCCACGACGGGAGCATTGTAGAAATGCTCCTCCATCCAGTCGTTGAGCGGCAGACCGATCGCTGCGGCGGGAATGCAGCCGAGCACAATCTTGCCCCACAGCACCCAGGTGTCGCGACGGCCCTCCTTGCCCTTGCTGGGAGAAAACGGGTTAAGGTCATGGAAGAACAGCACACAGACGGCCAGAATGGCGCCGAGCTGAATCACGACCAGGAACATATTCCAGAACGTCTCGCTCACGTTCATCTTGACGAACTCGTCCACCAAGATCATGTGACCGGTCGACGAAACAGGCAGCCATTCGGTGATGCCCTCGACCAGGCCCATGAAGGCAGATTTTAGAAGCTCGATAATATCCAAAGGGACCCCCTCGTTAGACACCCGCCGATATTGTTCTGCGGACGGTGCGGGCGTTGTCCCATTATCAACCGTTCGGGCGCGTCTACGCCTACCCTTACCAAAAAACTCGCCCGTTCACAGAATTGCGAGCGGTCAAACCCAAATCCTTGGGTATAACTGCAACAAGATAAAGTGTCCGGCGGCCAACGCGCCCGCGCCCGCCCGATGCACGAGCCCCGCGCCCGTGCGATAGACCAAGGAGGAAACCATGAACGAGGGCTACACCAAGGTATTTGTTTCACTCGACGGTACTGAGCAGCAGGATTTTGTGCTCGCACGCGCCATCAAGGTCGCCGCGAACAACGGCGCCAAGCTAATCATCGGCCACGTTATCGATTCCACGGCGCTCGAGAGCGCCGGTTCCTATCCGGTCGATCTGGTCAACGGCCTAGAGGAGGCATTTAAGAACTCCATCGCCAAGCAGCTCGAAGAGGCCAAGGCCAATCCCGATATTCCCGAGGTCGAGGTCATGATTCGCGCCGGCCGTATTCGCGAGACGCTCAAGGACGAGATGCTCGACGTGGTTAAGCCCGACCTGGTGCTCTGCGGCGCCCGCGGCCTGTCCTCGATCAAGTATGCGCTGCTGGGTTCGATTTCGACGTTCCTGCTGCGCAACACGGACTGCGACATCTTGGTCGTGAAGTAGCGCTGCTCCCACCGGCCGCGGGGCCTGCGGGGTTTCCACGGGCACGTCCTCGCCGCGTTGCGGCTGCGGGATGTCGGCTTAGATAACCCCTCCCGGCCTTGCACCTTCGTCACCGTACTTCAGCGAGTTGGCTGATAAGAAAGATGGCGTGCCACCCCGATTGGGGCGGCACGTTTTTGTTTGGGGGATCCTTTCGCGCCTCATAGCTATGTTCATGTTCGGGAACATTGCGCCAGTTGCTTCAGCTATATTCCCGAACGTGAACATAGCCCAGAGAAAAACAGCAAGAGCGCGCCTACTCAAAGTACTGGAACTTGTTGGTCGAGAAGGCAAACGTGACGACAAAGCCTTCGCCGGAGTCGGATGCCGCGGTGACGTCGATGCCCATCTTGGAGCACAGACGCGCCACCAGGTAGAGGCCAATGCCCGTTGCGCGCTTGGTGGTGCGACCGTTGTCGCCGGTAAAGCCCTTCTCGAACACGCGGGGCAGATCTGCCGCGCTCACGCCACAGCCGTTGTCGGCAACGATAAGCTCGATGTGCTCGCTTGCCAGGCCCTCGTCCAGCAACGCACCCGAAAACACGATCCTTGCGCCGTCCTCACGCGCATACTTTATGCTGTTCTGAATGAGCTGGCCCAGAATAAACTCGAGCCACTTCTCGTCGGTAAAGACCTCAAAGTCGAGGTTCTCGCACACCGGGGCCACGTGCGCCGCGATGAGCTCACGCGCGTTGGCTTTTATCGCACCCGTCACCAAGGTCTTGAGATCCCAGCGGCGAATCAGGTAGTCGCGCTCCACGACTTCCGAGCGCGCGTAGTACAGCGCCTGGTCGATATAGCGCTCCATACGAGCCAGCTCACGGCCCAGGTCGTCCACGCGCGACAGGTCGTCTTCGCTGCCGTCCAGGTTTTCCAAAATCAGGTGAGCCGCCGCCAGGGGCAGCTTGGCCTCGTGGACCCAGCTCTCGATATAGTCGCGATAGTCATCGGTCTGACGCCGGCCTTCGGCAACCTCGTCGCAGGCAGCTTTGCCCACCCGTCGTAAAACCTCGTACTCGAGCTCGCCCTCGGCATAGGTTGGGCATTGCATCATCTCTTGCACCCACGCGGGGCTCTCCAGCTCCTCGGCCGCGCGCTCCAGCTGACGTAGAAAACGGCGGCGACGCGCGTACTCGATCACAATACCCAGCATGCCAAAGATCAAGGACACGCCGACCGCCACGACCACGATAGAAACGGGTGCGCCGCCGACCGTCAGCACAAAGCAGCTCAGCAGTACGCCGCACGTCCACACGGCGACGGGAAGCAGCGCGTCTTTAAAGAAATTGGCAAACGACATGACCGTCACCTAGACTGAATAGCCCTGGCCGCGGTGCGTGGTCAGATACCCCTTGATACCGATTTTTTCGAGTGTAGTGCGCAGGCGGTTGATGTTGACGGTGAGCGTATTGTCGTCCACGAAGGCATCGGAGTCCCACAGGTCCTGCATGATAGCCGAGCGCGAAACGATCTTGCCCGCGCGGCTCAGAAGCAGCGAGAGGATACGCAGTTCGTTTTTGGTGAGCTCGGTACTGTCGCCGGATGCCGTATTGCTGGCTATGGAGCGGGCGAGATCGAGCTCCAGTCCCTTGTGGACAAGCGTGCTGCGCTCGCCCGCCGTCGCGGTGCGACGCAGCAAGGCATTGATGCGTGCCACGAGCACGCGCGCGCTATAGGGCTTGGAAACGAAATCGTCCGCGCCGAGCGTCATAGCCATGACCTCGTCGATCTCGGTCGTGCGCGACGTGAGGACGATGATGGGGACCTCGGATTCGTGACGGACTTCGTGGCAGATATGCTGGCCGTCCTTGACGGGAAGCGTGAGGTCGAGCAGCACCAGGTCGGGCGCGGCGGCGAGAATATCGCGCGAGACGTGCTCAAACGATTCGCATGCCTCAACCTCAAAACCGGCACGGGCAAGGATATCGGCAAGCTCGCGACGAATGGGCTCGTCGTCCTCAACGATATAGATCAGCGCCATGGATTCCGCTCCCCTCTTGGTTGTCTTGCCACCATTATGGCTGCGAAACCGCAGGTGTGCACCGCGCTCGGTGCCAAGGTGACAGAACTGTTCGCGAGCGCGGGCGTTTTGTCCGCCTCGCACTTGCAGCGGTGGCGGGGACCAAAATGATTCTTTAATCCCCGTCCCAAAAAAATCATTTAGCGGCGGGCGCGGAGCTTTTCGTAGCCTTCGGCGAAGAAGGCGACCGTGGCGGCGTCGGACTCGGCGGCGTCTGTCTCGGCAGCGGGGACCACGCCGTGCTCATCGCTCACTAGGAACAGCGCACCCTTGAGCTGCGCGGGAATGTCTACGCGCGTGACCGGGATGCCCTTGGTCTGGGCCAGCTGCTCGATGAGCGTCGCCGTGCCGCACAGGCACTCGTCAGCCGGCGCCACAAAGGCCAGCTCACCGTTGTTGACGGCGGCGAGCAGCTCGGGCGCCACGCCGGTCTCGTCGGCCTCGGAGCGGGCCTCGGCGGAGCGGGCACGCAGCGCCTTGGCCGACGTGTCGGCCAGCGGCTCGTACTCCCCCACCGTCATGGCGGCATTGCCGTTGATGTCGATCACCAGCATGAGCACGCCGTCGCGGGCGGTGTAGTCGCCCTCGGCTAGCGACCACTCAACGTGCTGCTTGGCCCAGCTGAGCATGTTATGGGTAAGCGGCTCGCCCTGCACAAGACGCTCAGACAGCGCACGAATGTGACGATTGAGCATGGGTACTTTTTTGTTGGACATGCGCCAACGGCAGATGAGCGCGGGCTTGTCGAGCGTGAACTTCTCGACCGCCTCCTGATTGGCGCAAAAATCCTCGTACGCACGCTGATCCTCGGCATTGCCAAACAGCTCGGCATCATCAATCTGGGGCATGGTTGTACCTTTCGTGTTAGTCATTCCGTCCTCTTATACCAAAAAGACGGTCCTCCAAACGGAGCGACCGTCTTTTGCAGAGATTATTTTGACGATATGGTCAGGCGACCGATTAGCTTAATGGGATAGAACAACATCCCATTAAGGGTTTTCCAAGTGCCCGAGATTGCCCCGAAAGAGGAGCGCCGCGTACTAAATGTACGCAAGCGACGGTTTGAGGGCAAGGTCGGGTGCTTGGGAAAGCCTCTAGTGCCTAAAATGCCTGGCCCCCGTGAAGACCATCGCAATGCCGTGCTCATTGCAGGCCTGGATGCTCTCGTCGTCGCGCTTGGAGCCGCCGGGCTGGATGATGCAGGTCACACCATGCTCGGCAAGCACGTCGACGTTGTCGCGGAACGGGAAGAACGCGTCGCTTGCGCAGGCAAAGCCGCCCTTCTCCACGCCCTCGCGTTCGCAGAAGTCCTCGGCGCGCTCGCAGGCAAGCAGTGCAGAGTCAACGCGGTTGGGCTGACCCGGGCCCATGCCAATGCCGGCCTTACCCTTGGAGACCAGGATGGCGTTGGACTTGACGCCCTTGCAGACCTTCCAGGCAAACTCAAGCTCAGCCATCTCGGCGTCGGTGGGCTTGCGGTCGGTGGGGAACGTAAAGGTCGCGGGATCCTCGGTTACGTGGTCGACTTCCTGCACCAGCATGCCGCCGTCGACGGAGCGCAGCTCCACCTGAGCGCCGTGGTCCACGCCGCCGGTAGCCAGCACGCGCAGGTTGGGGCGCTTAGCCATGCGCTCGAGCGCCTCGGCGGTGTAGCTCGGGGCGATAATGACCTCGACGAACTGCTTGTTCTGATCGGCGAAGTGCTCAACCAGCTCATAGGGAACCTCGCGGTTGCAGGCGATGATGCCGCCGAAGGCGCTCTTGGGATCGCAGGCGAAAGCGCGGTCGTAGGCGGCCGTGATACCCTCGGCAACGGCAGAACCGCAGGGGTTCTGGTGCTTGAGGATCACGCAGGCCGGCTCGTCGAACTCGCGGACCAGGTTCCAGGCGGCGTCGGCATCCAGATAGTTGTTGTAGCTGAGCGGCTTGCCCTGGATCTGCTCGGAGCCCACAAGCGGGAACTGCGAGCTCGCGGTGTTCTCGCAGCCCTCGGCAAAGCGATAGACCGTGGCCTTCTGCTGCGGGTTCTCGCCATAGCGCAGGTCGTCGACCTTCTCCAGCGAAACTTCGAGCTTGGCAGAGGTGTCCGCCACGTCGCTTGCCTGGGCGGCAAGCCAACGGGAGATAGCCGTGTCGTAGGCGGCGGTGGTCTGGTAGACCTTCACCTGCAGGCGGCGACGGGTGGAAAGAGTGGTGCAACCGCCGGTCTCGCGCATCTCGGCCAGGACGGCGTCGTAGTCGGCCGGGTCGGAGATGACGGTAACGCTCGCGGCGTTCTTAGCAGCGGAGCGCAGCATGGAGGGGCCACCGATATCGATGTGCTCGATGGCGTCCGCGAAGGTGACCTCGGGGTTAGCGACAGTCTTCTCGAACTCGTACAGGTTGACGACGACCAGGTCGATCAGCTTAATGCCGTGCTGAGCGGCCTCCTGCATGTGCTGCTCGGAATCGCGACGGGCCAGCAGCGCGCCGTGGACCTTGGGGTGCAGGGTCTTAACGCGGCCGTCCATCATCTCGGGATAGCCCGTGAACTCCTCGATGGGGGTTACGGGAACGCCCGCGTCCTCGATGGCACGAGCCGTGCCGCCCGTAGAGATGATCTCGACGCCAAAGTCGTCAACCAGCGTCCGTGCGAAATCGACGACGCCCGTCTTATCGGTAACCGAGATCAACGCGCGTGCGATCTTCACATCAGATCCCATGCAGTCCTCCTGTCTGGTACGCCGCCGTGCTCTGTGAGTCGGTGATACGTCGATCTGCAGCGCTCGCGCAGCGGCATTGAAAATACTGATTCAATGTAGCGCATCGAGCGCATCGATGCACCCCGCAACGGGCGCATGTGCAGAAAAAGCTCGCGAGCGGGGGTTGCAGGTGTGCCACTGGGCACGGTGAGTTGATGGAACACAGGGGCACCATAATTAGATGCCAACGGCGTGGTAGAACTGTGCTCGATATGCATCCGCAAAAGAAAGAGGCACCATGGTCTCGCGGGTTCTCTACCGACCGTTTGATACCGAAGACTTCGACGCCATCGCGCTGATCTTGCAGCAGCTTTGGCACAACAACTCGGATAACGATGAGTACAACCGCCTCGAAGCCGCGTGCGATCTTGCCTACTGCCTTTCGTCCTCGACGTTTTCGCAGGTTGCGGTGATTGACGGCGAGGCGCTCGGCATTGCGCTTGCGCGTGCAGGACAGAGCTCCGGCGTCACTATCAACGAGCATTGGATGGATACCGAACGCGCGTTGCTGTCGCAGATGCGCGAGCTAGAACCCGAGTCGTGCGCCGAGTATCTCTCGTTTGTGCGCACAACCATCCGAACCAACAACCGCCTGCTCGAGAAAAGCCCACTGCCGCATGACAACGAGGTCACGCTGCTTGCCGTGGATCGCGACGTCCATGGCCTGGGCGTAGGCTCGGTGTTGCTCGATGCCGCGGTCTCGTACCTTTCCTCGCGCGGGGCGACAAGGGCACACCTGTACACCGACTCCAACTGCTCGTGGAAGTTCTACGAGCTGCACGGCTTTAAGCGCACCGCCACGCACCGCGCCAACCGCGAGGAACGCCGCCACGCCATGCCGCGCGAAAGCTTCCTCTATGAGCTCGACCTAACGGCCTAGCCTCAGCAGCCATACCTAGTCGTTGGGGACGTTCTTAAATGACTAGTCGCTGGGGACAGTCTTGGGCAAAACAGTCCTGGACACCCTCGCTGGCGTCGCCCTATAGGGGGTCCGCAAATAGCTGTGGGCAAAAAACACCAAATATGAGTACTGTCACCTTTTTAGTAGCAGCGATTAGGGGCATTTTTGATGCTTGTAGGCATGACGGCCAGCTGCACGAGCTAACGTAGCTCCCCAAATGTTCAATAAAATGGGCTCCTAACGAGAGGTATTCTCATTAGGAGCCCATTATTATGTGCAAATATATGTGACCAACACAGCAACAGTACTCATATTTGCCATTTTTTGGCCACTGCCCCTTGCGCGAAGGTCCGCAGCAGAAAGCTTGCCCCGTTTCGATGCATAAAAATGGGATGGATCTTCTCAGGCAACCCTTGATTATCAACTTTATCCGAACACCTCCCACATTCATCCGCACATGTGCGGATGAATGTGGGAACCCGATACCT
>NZ_WWSL01000010.1:0-80202 GCF_009875845.1 Collinsella sp. BIOML-A6 | reverse complement strand
CCCCGCAGTACTCTCGGCGCGATGGGGCTTAGCTTCCGGGTTCGGAACGGGACCGGGCGTGCCCCCCATGCTCTGGCCGCTGACCGGTGGGCGGCGCCCACCGTTACGGTGTCCTGGGTCTCACTTTACACGTGCCCTGGGGGCCGCATGGCGCATAGGAAAGAAACTGACTCGGGGGCATCCTCGTGCCCGGACCGCGCATGGAGCGCTCGGTCCCGCGGGCCGCGAGATGCGGTTCCGGAAGAGCTCGGGCGATTAGTGCGGCTCGGCTGAGGCTGTCGCCAGCCTTGCACCTGCCGTCTATCGACCAGGTAGTCTACCTGGGCCCTTACCGGAAGGAGAACTAATCCCTGGAACGGCTTCCCGCTTAGATGCCTTCAGCGGTTATCCGCGCCGCACGCGGCTACCCGGCCGTGCCGTTGGTCGACAACCGGTTCACCGGAGGTGCGTCCACCCCGGTCCTCTCGTACTGGGGGCAGCCTCCATCGATTCTCCTGCGCCCACGGAGGATAGGGACCGAACTGTCTCACGACGTTCTGAACCCAGCTCGCGTACCGCTTTAAACGGCGAACAGCCGTACCCTTGGGACCTGCTCCAGCCCCAGGATGCGATGAGCCGACATCGAGGTGCCAAACCTTGCCGTCGATGTGGACTCTTGGGCAAGATCAGCCTGTTATCCCCGGAGTACCTTTTATCCGTTGAGCGACGGCCCACCCACTCGGGGCCGCCGGATCACTAGAGCCTGCTTTCGCACCTGCTCGGCTCGTGGGCCTCGCAGTCAAGCCCGCTTGTACTCTTGCATTCAAAAGGACGGTTGCCGACCGTCCCGAGCGGACCTTCGCGCGCCTCCGTTACCCTTTAGGAGGCGACCGCCCCAGTCAAACTGCCCGCCTGGCACGGTCCCCGAGCCGGTCGACGGCCTCGGGTTAGGACGCCGGTCGCGCGGGGGCAGTATTCCAAGGGCGGCTCCCCGGGGGCTGGCGCCTCCGGATCGATGCCTCCTGCCTATCCTCTACACGCGGGACCAGCGGCCAATGCCAAGCTGCAGTGAAGGTTCACGGGGTCTTTCCGTCCTTCCGCGGGTAAGTCGCATCTTCACGACCAGTGCAATTTCACCGGGTCCATGGTCGAGACAGCGCCCAAGTCGTTGCGCCTTTCGTGCAGGTCGGAACTTACCCGACAAGGAATTTCGCTACCTTAGGACCGTTATAGTTACGGCCGCCGTTTACCGGGGCTTGGCTTCGGGGCTTCGCCTTGCGGCTAACTCCTCCGCGTGACCTTCCGGCACCGGGCAGGCGTCAGACCCTATACGTCGCCTTGCGGCTTCTGCAGAGTCCTGTGTTTTTGGTAAACAGTCGCTTGGGCCTCTCCACTGCGGCCCGCCTCCGCTCCCCGGGCAAGCCGGTTCACGTACGCGCGGGCACCCCTTCTCCCGAAGTTACGGGGCCATTGTGCCGAGTTCCTTGACCATGGTTGACCCGATCGCCTCGGTATGTTCTACCCACCCACCTGTGTCGGTTTGCGGTACGGGCGCGCACGCGCCTGCCTAGGGGTTTTTCTAGGGACCTCGGGCTCACTCGCTTCGCTCAATCGCTTCGTCCGGAGCCTCGCCCTTCTGCGGACCGGATTTCCCTGGTCCGCGGGCCGCGCTCCATCACGGGGACGTCCAGAACCCCGCCGAGCCACCCCCATCCGTCGCCCCGTCGGTCGTAGCGCCGCGTGCGCGGTGCAGGAATGTCTGCCTGCTGCGCGTCGGCTACGCCTCCCGGCCTCGCCTTAGCCCCCGACTGACCCTGGGAGGATTAGCCTTGCCCAGGAAACCTCGGGTTCACGGCGGACGAGTTACTCTCTCGTCTCTCGCTACTCATGCCAGCATTCTCACTCCCATGCGCTCCACCGTCGGTCGCCCTCCGGCTTCCCCGCCCATGGGAAGCTCCCCTACCGATTCTACTTAGGTAAAATCCCGCCGCTTCGGTGTCCAGCTTAGCCCCGTGTATTGTCGGCGCATGTCCACTCGACCAGTGAGCTGTTACGCACTCTTTGAATGCATGGCTGCTTCTAAGCCAACATCCTGGTTGTCTGGGCGGACGCACATCCTTTGCCACTCGGCTGGAACTTGGGGACCTTAGCGGGCGGTCCGGGCTGTTTCCCTCTCGAGCACACAGCTTAGCCCACATGCTCTGACTGCCGCGCTCTGGGCCGCCGGCATTCGGAGTTCGGTTGGATTCGGTAGGCGGCGAAGCCCCCTCGTCCATCCGGTGCTCTACCTCCGGCGGTGAACGCGCGACGCTAGCCCTAAAGCTATTTCGGGGAGAACGAGATATCTCCGGGTTTGATTGGCCTTTCACCCCTATCCGCAGGTCATCGCCGCCGTTTTCAACCGACGTGCGTTCGGCCCTCCACGGGGTCTTACCCCCGCTTCAGCCTGCCCACGGATAGCTCACCCGGCTTCGCGTCCGCGGCGCGGGACTCAAGTCGCCCTGTTAAGGCTCGCTTTCGCTCCGGCTCCCTCTCGGTTAACCTCGCCCCGCGCCAGCGACTCGCTGGCTCATTCTACAAAAGGCACGCCGTCACACCACAAGGGTGCTCCGACTGCTCGTGGGCGCACGGTTTCAGGTACTGTTTCACTCCCCTCCCGGGGTGCTTTTCACCTTTCCCTCACGGTACTGGTGCGCTATCGGTCACAGGGTAGTACTCAGGCTTGGATGGTGGTCCACCCAGGTTCGGACCGGGTTTCACGTGCCCGGCCCTACTCAGGGACCGCGTCGCGCCGTCCGGTCTGGGTTCGCGTACGGGGCTGTCACCCGCTGCGGCCGGCCCTCCCATGCCGTTCCGCTCCCCAGCCGGACCTGCGCCCGGGGGCGGCAGCCCCCGGATGCGCGGCCCTGCAACCCCGCCGGCGGAACCCCTGCCGGGTATGCCCGCTCGACGGTTTGGCCATCGGTCCCCTTTCGCTCACCGCTACTCGGGGAGTCTCGAGATTGATTTCCTCTCCTCCGGGTACTTAGATGTTTCAGTTCCCCGGGTCGTCCTCCCCCCGCCTATGTGTTCAGCGGGGGGATATCCGTACTGCTACGGATGGGTTCGCCCATTCGGAGACCCCCGGGTCGAAGGATGTGTGCTCCTCGCCGGGGATTATCGCAGCTTGCCGCGTCCTTCATCGGCTCCCTGTGCCAAGGCATCCGCCGTGCGCCCGTGGTATCTTGCGGGACCGCATCGGGCCCGCGGGATATCCACGTGTCGCTAATAAAAATTAATCGATATCATGAATAGCGCTCGTATGTCGCAATTCGGGTATCTCATACCGCGGCACAGTGTCTTCACTGTGCTCGCGATCAGATGCTCCTCACTCATATATAAGTGAATTCCTCTTGTTTGGATCGGATGAATGATTGCTATCATTCTTGATTTAATCGCAGAAAAGAATCGAGTCTGGAAGAGGATACTCTTCCATCTCTCTCCTATCGCTATGCGGCTCTCAAGGTACGCGGGTGCGACCCCGGGGACCGGGTGCTGCGGGGACTCCATCGCGGGCGACATCAACCGGACGGGCTCCTGCCCTCCATTCGAGTTAAAGTATGTCTCTCTAAGAACGTATCTCCCTAGAAAGGAGGTGATCCAGCCGCACCTTCCGGTACGGCTACCTTGTTACGACTTCACCCCCCTCACCCTCCACACCTTCGGCGCCTCCCCCCTCTCGGTTGGGCCGGCGACTTCGGGTGCAGACGACTCGGGTGGTGTGACGGGCGGTGTGTACAAGGCCCGGGAACGCATTCACCGCGGCATGCTGATCCGCGATTACTAGCAACTCCGACTTCATGGGGGCGGGTTGCAGCCCCCAATCCGAACTGGGGCCGGCTTTCCGGGATCCGCTCCCCCTCGCGGGGTGGCATCCCTCTGTACCGGCCATTGTAGCACGTGTGCAGCCCAGGGCATAAGGGGCATGATGACTTGACGTCGTCCCCGCCCTCCTCCGCCTTGACGGCGGCGGTCCCGCGTGGGTTCCCGGCATCACCCGATGGCAACACGCGGCGGGGGTTGCGCTCGTTGCGGGACTTAACCCAACATCTCACGACACGAGCTGACGACAGCCATGCACCACCTGTATGGGCTCCTCTCGGCCACGGGGTCTCCCCCGCTTCACCCATATGTCAAGCCCTGGTAAGGTTCTTCGCGTTGCTTCGAATTAAGCCACATGCTCCGCTGCTTGTGCGGGCCCCCGTCAATTCCTTTGAGTTTTAGCCTTGCGGCCGTACTCCCCAGGCGGGACGCTTAATGCGTTGGCTGCGGCACGGGGGGATCGTCCCCCCACACCTAGCGTCCATCGTTTACGGCTGGGACTACCAGGGTATCTAATCCTGTTCGCTCCCCCAGCTTTCGCGCCTCAGCGTCGGTCTCGGCCCAGAGGGCCGCCTTCGCCACCGGTGTTCCACCCGATATCTGCGCATTCCACCGCTACACCGGGTGTTCCACCCTCCCCTACCGGACCCAAGCCGCGGAGGTTCCGGGGGCTTCGGGGGGTTGAGCCCCCCGCTTCGACCCCCGGCCTGCCGGGCCGCCTACGCGCGCTTTACGCCCAATGAATCCGGATAACGCTCGCCCCCTACGTATTACCGCGGCTGCTGGCACGTAGTTAGCCGGGGCTTCTTCTGCAGGTACAGTCTTGACTCTTCCCTGCTGAAAGCGGTTTACGACCCGAAGGCCTCCGTCCCGCACGCGGCGTCGCTGCGTCAGGGTTCCCCCCATTGCGCAAGATTCCCCACTGCTGCCTCCCGTAGGAGTCTGGGCCGTGTCTCAGTCCCAATCTGGCCGGTCGGTCTCTCAACCCGGCTACCCGTTGTCGGCACGGTGGGCCGTCACCCCGCCGTCTACCTGATGGGCCGCGGAGCCATCCCCTCCCGTCGGGGCTTTAGCCGGGGCGCCATGCGGCACCCCGGGGTATCCGGTATTACCCGTCCTTTCGGGCGGCTATCCCGGGGGAGGGGGCAGGTTCTCCACGTGTTACTCAGCCGTTCGCCACTCGCTTCCACCCGGAGGTGGGTGCCGTTCGACTTGCATGTGTTAGGCGCGCCGCCAGCGTTCATCCTGAGCCAGGATCGAACTCTCCGTCCAAAATATTCTGGGCTTCGAGCCCGTCCGGTCCTCTCAGTCATTCGCTGATCGGTTCCGTTCGATTCATATGGTTTTACTATAGGAAAAGGAATTTCTCGGGGCCGCCTCTCGGCGGCCTTGCGAAAAACAAATCCAAGTTAGACCATTTCAAATGGTTCGATGTCTGCCCGGATGCGACACATCGTGTGTGTCCATCCTCGCAGTATCCGGTTCTCAAGGTGCACGCCTGCGCGGCTGATCCGGTCCGACCGGGCCGCGCGGCAAGGAGATATATTGCCAGACCGGAGGGCCCCCGCGGGCGGGAATCCCGCACTCCATATTTTGTTCACAAATGAATAGAACCCTCAGTTGCTTCACTGAGGCCGTATTCGAAGCAGCAGCTTCTGATATTGGCGATGACCAGCTGGTTTATAGGTGTTAAGACATCGGTCATCTCTTGAGCGCCACTTTACTCCAAAACCATCAACCATTTGTTTCCCGTCGGTAAAAGGCAGGTTTTGTTCGCCAAGCGTTCTTATATATAGAGAAGTTCGGGTTCGAACCCGTGCCGCGGCAACAAAAAAGCGACCAACCGAAGTCGATCGCTTTCTTTTCTATGGTGGGCCGTCAGGGGTTCAGCCTGCTCCGCAGGCGGCCGCTGCGGCGCTTCGCGCCTTGCGCGCTGCGCTGGCAAACGCTCACGCGTTTACTCAGCTCCGCGCCCCGACGGGTTCGAACCCATGCCTTGACAACAAAAAAGCGACCAACCGAAGTCGATCGCTTTCTTTTCTATGGTGGGCCGTCAGGGGTTCAGCCTGCTCCGCAGGCGGCCGCTGCGGCGCTTCGCGCCTTGCGCGCTGCGCTGGCAAACGCTCACGCGTTTACTCAGCTCCGCGCCCCGACGGGTTCGAACCCATGCCTTGACAACAAAAAAGCGACCAACCGAAGTCGATCGCTTTCTTTTCTATGGTGGGCCGTCAGGGGTTCGAACCCTGGACCTTGGGATTAAAAGTCCCCTGCTCTGCCAGCTGAGCTAACGGCCCGCGGGTGGCATTGTACCACGGTCTGGGACTATTCCCAACTCCATTGGCCGTTCTGGAAAATCACAACTTCACGTCCATCAGGCGTAATGCCCGTAATATCGATGTCGTCCGTGCCGATCATAAAATCGACGTGCGTGCTCGAGACGTTAATACCATGCTCCAGGAGCTCCTCCTTGGACATGTCATACCCACCCTCGATGCATTCGGGGAAACCGACACCTAGCGCGAGATGGCAGCTAGCGTTCTCGTCATAGAGCGTATCGTAGAACAGAACACCACTTTCGCGGATCGGCGTGTTCTTGGAAATGAGCGCGACCTCTCCCAGGTGAGCAGCGCCCTCGTCAGTATCGATGATACTTGCGAGCGTTGCCTTGCCCACGCGGGCGTCGTAGTCCACCACGCGGCCGGCCTCGAACTTAATCCAAAAATCGTCAACCTTGTTACCGTGGTGAATGAGCGGCATGGCCGAATACACGATACCGTCGGCACGCATACGATCAGGCGAGGTGAAGACCTCCTCGGTGGGGATGTTGGGGAAGAAGGGATGTCCATCGGGCGTCTTACCCTTGCCGCCGGCCCACTCGTGACCCTTCGTCATGCCAATCGTCAGATCGGTTCCATTTGCCGAGGTGTAATGCAGCCGGTCAAAACGATTGTCGTTCAGGAAGCGCAAGTTCTTTTCGAACGCTGCGTCATGAAGCTCCCAGTCGCTCTCCGGGTCCTGGCCATCGGCACGAGCGGTGTGCAGAATCGCATTCCACAGCTTATAGATTGCAACCTCATCGGCGTCTCCCGGGAACACCTCGCGCGCCCATGCCACGACCGGAGCGCCAGCGATGCACCACGGGTTGATGTTGTAGTCCAGTCCACGGCGGAAGACCTTGCACTGCGTGTTCCTTGCCTTAGAAGCCGCAGCAGGCTTAGCGGGATCGATGCCCTTAAGGGCGGCAGGGTCCGCACCCTCGATAAAGATAAAGCAGGCACCGTCCTGGGCCAGGGAATCCAGCTGCAGGCGCTTCCACTCGGGCGTCTGCTCAAAATAGCTTTTCTCGACATGCCCGTACGTGAGCCTCGTCACGGCATCATCGGCCCAAATGACCGTCACGTGGCCGGCGCCGGCAGCATAGGCCTCCGCGACCACCACGCGCGCAAACGGCGCGCACTCGACCGGAGACTGAACGACAACCTCCTGGCCGGGCTTGACGTTTACGCCCTTGCGGACGACCAGGCGCGCATAGTTTTTAATCTTGGGCTCCAGGGCCTTCATGCCCTCCAGAGCCTCTTCGACCGTCAGGGCAGCTCGAATCATGTGCCACTCCATCTATCTATAGAACAGTAAAAGGCGCGCCGCAAAAACGACGCGCCTTATATCTTAGCGATATGTATGGATACAAACGCTACTTCTTCTTGGAATCCTTCTTGTCCTCCTCGGCAGCCGAGCGCTCGATAAGAGTGTTGAGCTTATTCTCGGACATACCCTCGGCCTGCGTGCGGTACACGTTGCGCAGGGGACGGATACGAACGAAGTCGTAGATAAAGTCACCCAGAATGATGACATAGGACAAAACGATGCCGACCATCTGGACGGGACTGGACACCGTGCCGCCGGGAGCGAAGTGAAACGAAGCCCAAATTGCCACGATGAGCACCATTCCAATGGCGAGCACGGCCCACCAGATACGACGGCGCTTGGTGTAGTCCTCGTCCTGCTTGAGGAGAATGTTCGACACCGTGTAGATGCGATCCTCGCGAGCACGCTGCTTAGCTTTGCGGGCGCGCTTCTCCTCCTTGGAAAGGCCTTCCAGGTTTTCGCCCTTCTCGAGCTCTTTGCGGCGAGCTTTAGACGAAGCCGGCACGACGCGAACGGAGCTCGCTGCCTGGCGGGCGGGTTTAGCAGATGCGGCGGACTTGCGCGCAACCCCGGTAACTTCGTGGGATTGTGTGCGCTTGTTCGTGGCGCTACGGGTACTCACTTATGCGTTCTCCTTCATGCTTGTGAACTGGGAGCCCGTGATGATCTGGAAGGCCTCGCGATAGCGCTCGGACGTGCCATCGATGACCTCGGCGGGCAGGTGCGGGGTCTCCCCCGTCATATCCCAGTTGGCTTTGAGCCAATTGCGGACGAATTGCTTGTCGTAGCTGGGCTGAATCTTACCCTCCTCGTAGCTGGCGGCAGGCCAGAAACGGCTGGAGTCGGGCGTGAGGCACTCATCGATCAGCGTAACCTTGCCATCGATGACACCAAACTCAAACTTGGTGTCGGCGATGATGATGCCACGAGTCGCGGCGTACTCGGCAGCGGCCTTGTAAATCTTGAGGGACAGGTCGCGAATCTGCGCGGCGATATCCTCACCCACGATCTCGCAGCAACGCTCGAACGAAATGTTCTCATCGTGGTCGCCGATCTTGGCCTTCGTGGACGGCGTGAACAGCGGCTCGGGAAGCTTGGAGGCCTCGGTCAGACCCTCGGGCAGCTGAATGCCGCAGACGGTGCCGTTCTCGTCATAGGTCTTCTTGCCCGAGCCGGTCAGATAGCCGCGAACGATGCACTCGATAGGAATCGTCTGGGCCTTCTTGACCAGCATGGCGCGGCCAGCGAGATAGTCACGGTACTCGGCAAACTCCTCGGGGAAATCTGCCGGGTCGATGGAGACAAGGTGGTTGGGGACGATGTCGGCAAACTTATCAAACCAGAATGCCGAGATGCGGTTGAGCACCTCTCCCTTAAACGGAATCTCGTCGGGAAGAATGAAGTCGAACGCAGAAATGCGGTCGGTGGCGACCATCAGCAGGTTGTCACCGGCATCATAGATATCACGAACCTTGCCACGGGAATCCGGACGACGCTCCATCGTTGTCACGTGAGTCACTCCTTACCAAAATACGACAATAATGCGGGTTCTTTCCCGCATGTTTTCGCAAACTCGGAGCGGCAGGGACGAAACCCCTCCTTCACCGAGTAGCGAAAAGCTAGTGCTCCATTGTAGTAGATGCCGCGTCCGCCGTGTGCTCGCGAGGCAGATGAATCGTAAAAGTCGTACCCTTTCCAAGCTCCGACTCCACGGAAATGTAGCCATGATGGCGCTCGACGATTTGCTTGGTCACGGCAAGGCCCACGCCCAGGCCGCCCGCCTCGCGGGCGCGACTGGCGTCGGCACGCCAAAAGCGGCCGAAGATGCGCGACAAATCATCCTTGGCGATACCGATGCCCGTATCCGAAACCGCGATATCGACGTGCTTGCGGTCGCTGAGCACCGACACCACGACCCAACCCCCCTCGGGGGTATAGCGCATGGCGTTACTCATGAGGTTGATGACACATTGCGTGATCATATCGGGATCGGCTTCGACGACATCGTCATGCCCCTGAGTTTCATCTGCAAAGCGCAAACGCAGGTCACGGTCGGCAAACAGGCGCTCTTGGCCATTCACAATCGAACGCACAAACGGCACCATATCCACCGGCTCCAGGTTGAGCGGCGCGGTACTGTTTTCCATGCGCGACAGGTCGAGCATCTGCTGCACCAGACGGGCCAGACGACGTGTCTCGGATGCGACCGTCTCCAGGTGTTCGTCGTCGGTGGGATACACACCGTCTTGCATGGCCTCGACCGTTGCCAGCATGGCCATGAGCGGCGTGCGCAGCTCGTGGGCAACATCAGAGGTCAGGCGCTTCTCGTGCTTCATATCCTTTTCGAGTGAGGTGGCCATCTCGTCGAAGGTCTCACCCAGCTGATCGATCTCATCATCGCCGCGCAAGCCCGTACGAGCGGACAGGTCTCCATCGCGAATCTGCTTGGCGGTGCTGGTAATACGATGAATCGGCTTGGTGAGCATGCGCGACATGAGCGCTCCGATAACGACCGAGATGCAGACAGCCACAACCGCGGCAAGGGCCATGGCGTTAAAGGTCTTCTCTCTGAATGCTGAGTCTGCCTTGGTGAGCAGGGCATCGGAGCCAATCGCCCACAATTTGACCTGACCCACGTGCTCGCCGGAGGACGTCACGATCTCAACGTTGGCAACACTATTGGAATCGGTGGGAGCAGACGAGACTGGGCTGTGCGACGCCTTCTTTCCGCTCGTACCGTCGGTCGTCGCCTGATTTTCGCGTACATCGGCAGTAGCACTTGCCGAGGGCCACGAGTCGTCGTAGACGATGACGCCCTTTTTATTGACGACCTGCATACCAAGATCGTCGGACACCAAGCTCGATGTCGCAACCGTACGCAGCTCCCCCGCGGTCCAATTGCCGTTTTCCTCATACGACGTCGCAAGCTTTTCGGCGGCGGAATTGGCGATTTCGACAATATTGGAGCGCGTGTAATCCGTAAAAACCGTGCCCCATACAACGGAGACTACGCCCACCAGCACCAGTACCGTCATGAGCGATGTCAGGGCAAAAGCCAGGGCCATGCGCGAGGGATAGCTCATCGTTGGCCGTGAATCGGAACGAGGCGTGTTCCAACTAGCCTTGGAACCCGCCTCGTTCTCCTGCTTATGCTTTTGCCCGATTTCAAAGCGCGCAGGTGTCATATGTGATTTCCTTTATTTCTCGTCCGACTTATCGGTCTTGGTCGGAGCCTCGAAGCGATAGCCGACACCGTGGACGGTGTAGAGCCACTTGGGCTTCTTGGGGTCGTCGCCCAGCTTGGCGCGAAGGTTCTTCACGTGGCTGTCGATGGTGCGCTCGTAACCCTCAAAGTCGTAGCCGAGCACCTTCTCGACCAGTTCCATGCGGTTGTAGACGCGGCCGGGGTGACGGGCAAGCGTGGTGAGCAGCTTGAACTCGGAGGCCGTCAGGTCAACTTCCTTG
The DNA here is from genome assembly GCF_009875845.1 of Collinsella sp. BIOML-A6. NCBI lineage: Bacteria > Bacillati > Actinomycetota > Coriobacteriia > Coriobacteriales > Coriobacteriaceae > Collinsella > Collinsella sp. BIOML-A6. The sequence goes on along the minus strand of NZ_WWSL01000010.1, from coordinate 69,252 downwards.
CCCTCGACCAAAATCTTGTGGCCCGAGATGTCAATGACCAGATCGCCAAAGTCGAGCACCTCGACGGCCGGCTCATCGGCCTGGTGGGCACGGCGGAACAAGGCGCGTACGCGCGCGACAAGCTCGCGCGGCGAGAACGGCTTGATCAGGTAGTCGTCGGCACCGAGCTCGAGGCCGATAATACGGTCCTCGATCTCGCCCTTGGCCGTCAGCATAATGATGGGGACATCCGAGGTGTCGCGAATGGTGCGGCAAACGCGCTCGCCGGGAATCTTGGGGAGCATGAGGTCGAGCACGACCAGGTCGAACTGATGCTTCTCGAACTCCTCGATAGCAGACTGGCCGTCGCCCACGCCCACAACCCAATAGCCCTCGCGCTCGAGATAGGCAGCGACAGCGTCACGGATTGCCTTCTCATCCTCGACCAGCAGAATCTTTTTTGCATCTGAAGCCATAACACGGCCCCCCTGTCTCAATTAGCTAAGAACAAGCTCATTTTAACGCACCTGAGCCCACCGGGTATCGCATGGGTGCGATAGCTCGACGGGCGGTACTCATAATCACAACGCGCTTATTCCCCTGCCGGCGCCTTTTTAACCCCTTGGAGACTAAAGAGAGAACAAGCGAGCGGTGACCGTCTCGGGAATTCCCTGGCTGTTACGCACCGTTGCGTACGTTAAGAACGAATTCGATTTACCCGCCGTAGCAGGATAATCGCCATACTCTAGGGCTCGGTCGGGCGACAGAAGCGAGCCGTAGGTCTTAGCCGAAGTGTCAATCAAAAAATGCGACGCCTGAACTTTAACCAGGTATTTATTTTTCCTTCCCGCAGCGCACGCGAGCGGCTCACGCGAAAGGAAGAGGTACGGCCCACCCTCGTTACCGATATAGGTGCCCATATTGCCCAGGCCACCCACACCGCTATACGTCGCCTCAATGGAGAACACGAAGGTGTCGCCCATATACACGGCCTCGAAAGGCGAAACCGACGAAGGAAGCACCAGCTGAGCTCTCTTCGTGTTGTTGCCGTCAGTCAGGTCGATCGCCGTCATCCCGTAATAGACGCCCTCATCATTGTGCACGCGGGGCGAGATGGTCAGGATGCCGTCGCTCACACGCGGGGCGGATGCGAAGCGGCCCGTCGACTTCCAAATAGTCTCAGGCTTGGACTCGCTGGGCGACTGACGGTAGCAATACGAATCGTTACTCGTCTTGGTGCCGCCGGACGAAGGCATCTTATACCAGATGACCGACGACCCATACGCTGCGAAGAGCGGCGGATCGTAGTTTTTGCCACCGCGGTCGAGCTCGACAGCATTGCCGGTAAGGGAGGAGCCTGCAAGGTTTTGCGCATAGAGTTTCCAAGACGCATTGGCAAAGTTCATCTCGACCCACGCAAACACGCCATCACCCGCGCGAACGTCGTAAAACGCATAACCGGTTCCCTCAACGGGATCCTCGATAAGTGTGGTAAGCGAGCCATCGCCCAGGTTGAGCACACCCAGTGTATTGGCATGCAGGGCAGAGGCAGGCGCCATCATCGCGGCAGCGTAGTCGCCGTCGCAGTAGTACAGCAGCGTGCCCAGCGGCAGTGTCCACGAAGCCGCGGGCTCAAGATCGATATCAACAGCTTCGTACTCATCAGTGATCGAGACAATCTTTGAGTCGTCCTTGATAACCTGCGGCTCGCCAGCGGCGTCATCACTCGTGCCCGTTTTTTTCGAGCAACCGGCCAGTACGGCAGCAGCACCGGTAGCGGCTCCACCCAGCACAAAACCTCGACGCGTTATTCCATTCTTAAAGCGATCGGCGATGCCCATTAGGCGATCTCTGCGCGAGCGGCTTCGATGGCGCGTGTGAGCTGATCGGCGCATGAGGTCTTTCTCATACCGCAGGTATTACCGGCGAGAACCTCGATTACGCGATCGGTGGGAGCGCCCTCGACCAGCCTGGAGATGGCCTTGAGGTTGCCATCGCAGCCGCCGGTAAACTCGACGCCCAGCACCTTGCTGCCGTCATCGGAAAGGTCAAGGTGGATATTGCGAGAACATACACCTTGAGGCTTGTAGTCAAAACTAATCATTGCGTTCCCCTCTCGTAAAGCAATTTCAGACGTCTATTATCCCCGTCTTTCCCTAAATGCAACGAGGCGCTTTGCCGGCAACACACATTACCAGCAAAGCGCCCTAAAAAGCTAATGTTATGCCCGAACCTACTCGAAGCTCAGCTGCTCCAGACGATCAAAGACTGTGTCGATACGAGTGAGGAAGTCCCACGGATCAAAGATCTCGTCGAGCTTCTCCTGGCTGACGGTGCAGCGCGGATCGGCCTCGAGACGTTCCTTAAAGGTGGGGCCGGAGACACAATCCTGTACCTCGTGCCAGGTTGCCATGGCGTTCTCCTGCACAATGGCGTACGCGTCCTCGCGGGTGATGCCCGTGTCGACGAGGGCGAGCAGCACCTTGGAGGAGAAGATGAGGCCGCGGGTCTTATTGAGGTTGGCCATCATGCGGGCAGGGTACAGCTGCAGGCCGTCAATAACGCGGATGAGGCACTGGAACATGTGGTCGAGTGCGATGAAGCTATCGGCCTGGGCGACACGCTCGGCAGAGGAGTGCGAAATGTCACGCTCGTGCCACAGGGCGACGTTATCGAAGGCAACCTGGGCGTTTGACTTCACGACGCGCGACAGGCCGCAGACCTTCTCCATGGTGATGGGGTTGCGCTTGTGCGGCATGGCGGAGCTGCCCTTTTGGCCCTTGCGGAAAGGCTCCTCGGCCTCGAGCGTATCGGTCTTCTGTAGGTTGCGGACCTCGGTCGCGATGCGCTCGCAGGTGGCCGCCGTAGTAGCAAGCACGCCGGCAAGGTAGGCGTGGTGATCGCGGCTGATGACCTGCGTGGACAGCGGATCGTGGACCAGGCCCAGGTGCTCGCAGACGCACTCTTCGACGAACGGCTCGATGGAGCTGTAGGTGCCGACGGCACCGGAGATGGCACCGAAGGCAACGTTCTTGCGTGCGTCCTCAAGACGATCGAGATCGCGCTTGAGCTCCCATGCCCAAGAGCCAAACTTCATGCCGAAGGTCATCGGCTCGGCATGGATACCATGGGTGCGGCCGGCGCAGAGCGTATTGCGCTCCTCGAAGGCGCGACGCTTGCAGATCTCGCCAAGCTTCTTAACGTCCTCGATAATCAGGTCACACGCCTGAGTAAGCTGATAGCACAGAGCCGTATCACCCAGGTCGGAGCTGGTCATACCGTAGTGAACCCAGCGGCTAGGTTTGGGCTCGCCCTCGGGAACATCGGCGTCGATATATTCCTTCATGTTGGTCAGGAAGGCGATGACATCGTGGCGCGTGACCTCCTCGATCTCGTCGACCTTTGCCTTCTCAAAGTTGGCGTGGTCGCGAATCCACTGGGCCTCTTCTTTGGAAATACCGATCTTGCCGAGCTCCGCCTGGGCCTCGCAGGCCAGGACCTCAATCTCCTGCCAAATGGCGTACTTATTCTCGAGGGAGAAGATGTGTCCCATCTCCGGGCGGGTATAGCGATCGATCATAGCGGCTCCTTTTTGGTTATTGGCACGTTGGTCGTAACCCAACCATTGTACCGTGCGCGGGTGCGAGTAACGATAACGGGCATTAACCTAACATTTTGAAGCATAGAGCGACCATGAGGACGTCCGCGTATTTGCTTCGCAAATCCGCACCGGCTGCGGTCGCCTATCGGCGACCTTGCCTGCTCGCTATAAACGCTTCGCGTTTATTTAACGCTCGAACCCGCGAGCGTCAACTTGGGAAGCTGTTACCCGCATCATCGAATCCTTCCAAGAACTACTATATCTAGCTGGTATTTTAGCGAAATGTCTTCCTAAAGAGACGCTCGTTCGGAAAAGTTCGGAATATTTCGGAGGAGACTGGGGAATCAAAACGCCGGCCCTCCGTGCGGAGAACCGGCGTCCGAGTCTCTGGAGCGGGCGACGGGATTCGAACCCGCGGATACCAGCTTGGGAAGCTGGGGCCTTACCGCTTGGCGACGCCCGCAAGATATGAGCCATCTCTGGCCGTCCGATAAGTATATCCCGCACCACCTGAGGCGGCAAGGCGTCATTTCCCGTCCGGGGCGTTGGAAAGCCTGCCTTGATTGGCAACTTCATCACTAAACCCCCGATCTTTCTTATAATTAGATAAACCACTTACTTTTTGGAGACTCCCGTGCCCAGAGAATCTACGAACGAAGACAACCTCAAGCTGCTCGACTCCCTCATAGACAATTGGGAAAACGAGACCATCGAGTTCAAAGAGGCGAGTAATGATTTCGATACCGACAGGATCGGTCGCTATGTCTCGGCCCTAAGCAACGAGGCCAACCTCGCCGACTTGGAATCCGGATGGTTGGTGTTCGGGGTCAAGAACAAGACCAGGGCGGTTGTCGGAACAGGGTACGGTACCGACCCGAGGCGCATCGATTCCCTCAAGCGTCAGATAAATGACGACACCGATCCGAGCACCACCTTCCGAAGCGTCAGGACGGTTTCTCATCCGAACGGACGGGTCCTCATGTTCGAAATTCCCTCCGCCCCAAAGGGAATACCGATTGCATGGAAAGGACACTGGTACGGCCGCGCTGGAGAGAACACGGAGCCCCTTGCTCTCGACAAGATCGATGCAATCCGCTCCCAAAGTCATCTGATGGACTGCACAGATCGTCGAAGACGCAGAGCCCTCCGACCTCTCACCGGAGGCAATCGCCGTCGCCAGGAGGGGCTTCGCCGAGCACAACGCCTCGCGTATCCCCACCGAGACAATCGAGTCCTGGACCGACGAGGAGTTTCTCAGGCACGCCGGCCTCGTCACGAAACGCGGCATCACGCGCGCCTGCATCCTCCTTCTCGGTAAACCGGAGGCGTCCTACCTGCTCTCTCCCCTCATGGCCGAGCTCACCTGGAAGCTCGTCGGGCAGGAGCACGCCTACGAGCACTTCGGTATCCCTTTCATCCTCTCCACGACAAGACTCTACTCGAGGATCCGCAACATCAAGATCCGGCTCTTGCCCCCGGGCGAGCTGATCCAGCGGGAGGTCGAGAAGTACGACCAGGGCAGCGTGCTCGAGGCCATGCACAACTGCATAGCGCACCAGGACTACACGAAGCACTCGAGAATCAGCGTCACGGAATACCCAGACCGACTCGAGTTCACCAGCGTCGGGTCCTTCTTCGAGGGCGTCCCCGACGAGTACGCGCTGGAGGGGCACATGCCCAGGAGCTACCGGAATCCGACCCTCATCCAGGCGATGACACAGCTGAACATGATCGACCATCTCGGATACGGGATCGAGCGGATGAACCGCTCGCAGGCCAACCGATACCTCCCCCTGCCCGACTACGACCTGAGCGATCCCCGAGAAGTGAAGCTGACCATTTATGGGCGCGTAGTCGACGAGGGCTACACGAGATTGCTTATGCAGGACACCGAGCTCCCATTCGAAGACGTGCTCGCGCTCGATCGGGTCCAGAAGGGCCATCTCATCTCTGATGTAGCATTGAGGCGCCTTCGTAACAAGGGACTCGTGGAGGGAAGAAGACCCCACCTCAGGGTGGCGGCCGAGGTGGCGGAGGCAACCGGCACGCGGGCGGAATACATCAGGGTCCGAGGCCAGTCCGACGAGTACTGCTGCGCCCTCATCACCGACTACCTGAAAAAGCACGGGCATGCGGGCCGCGCTACCATCGACGCGATCGTTTTCCCATCGCTCTCCTCGGAGCTGAACGATGACCAGAGACGGAACAAGGTCAAAAACCTCCTCGGCAAGCTACGAAAGGACCGCGTTATCCATTACGAGTCCAAGGGCGAGAACAAGGGATGGGCCCTCGGATAATTCGCGTCGGATCTATCCGAACTAGACGGCCATTTACTGCATCTTCAGGCCATCTGAAGGAAGGAACCGCAGGTAAAGGTGCGGATACGCATTGTCAGATTTATCCGGACTAATCCGGATTCCCCCTCAAGCGCCGCGTGTCGATCCGGTTTGCAAGGGGTCTCGTTGACCACGTCCGCGAAGAGGACGGGGCTCTCGCGTCGTGCCGAACGTCTCGCGGTGGACGAGCTCGGCCCTCGGTATCCCGTCGGTCGACTCGTCGACGGCGCTGTCGTGGGGGGCGGCCCTTGGCCGACGGCGACCTCTCTACGCCAAGGCCTCGAGCATCAGGTCGATCTCGGCGTTGTCGAACTCGCTGCCGCGGTCCGTGTGGAAGACCTCGATGTCCGAGATGGGGAAGGAGGGCGTCGCGAACGCCGACTTGACCGGCCGGGCGTCCTTCCCGGGCCCGGCGGAGTGGCCGACGATCTCCCTGTTGCAGGGGTCGACGAGCAGGCGGGCGCAGCTCCACGAGGCCCCGACGCGCGCGTAGGCCAGGTCGCCGCATATATGGGTGCGCGGCGATCTGCCGCCGAAGCCGCGCGCGACGACGCTCGGCACGTCGGCCCCGTCGGCCGCCCCGGGGTGCACCTTGAACCTCTTCCCGCCGCATGCGCCGACCAGGCCGTTCTCCCCCATGACGCGGCAGGGCCGGTGCCGGCTGACGGTGACGCCCGGCCTCCCGGGCGACGCCTTTATCTTGCGCGAGCCGCGCCGGGGCATGGGCCGGAGGGCCCGTTGCGCTGAGTCCGGAGCGGCTGCGCGGCGGGTCGGCGGAGCATGCCGCGGCAGCGTGGGGGCACCGGCCTCCACAGCCCCTCCACCTGAGAAAACGAGACGACGGCCAGGTGCCGTGAGCTATTTCCGCGTTGCGTTAGCTGCGAAAACGCGGCATCCGTTCCGGCTGTTGCGTTGAGATTGATAATCAACCTGCAATCGCGCACCGCGCACTGCGGCGCAAAAGCCTACGAAACGCGCTCCAACTGGTCCCTGGCATCCGAAAGCGCGTGTTCTACCCCGTTTTGCACCTCAGTGTCAAAACGATACGCAGGGACCGAAACGCTTAAACCATAGAGACGCCCGCCTTTTTCTATGGGAACGGCGATGCACTCAACCCCTTCTGCCATCTCCTGATGATCATATGCAAAACCACACCGTCGGACCTCTTCGAGCTGCCGCATCAGGTCATCCATGTGTTTTACCGCATGCTCAGTCGTTTTTTCGAATGGAACAGGAAGCAGCGAGCGAACCAACTCCTCATCCCATCGAGATAGAATCGCCTTTCCAATCGCCGTGCAGTGCGCAGGAAGGGTCTTACCGATTTCCGATGAAAGACGGATGTGCTGGGGAGAATCAACGCGCGAAATATAGAGGACACGGCCGTGGTCGAGCACACCGAGCTGACAGGTCTCTCCGCACGATGCGACAACCTTTCGCATGGCTGTCTCAAAAGAGGACAATCCCCCGCTCTCACGATCGAATGCCTTGCCCAGCAGATACGTCTTAAGCCCAATCGAATACCTGCCGGTAGTCTCGTCATAACTAACGTAATCTGAATCGGCCATGGTGTGCAAGATCGAGAAGAGGCTACTCTTTGGAGCGCCGACAATGCGGCATATCTCCGCCATGGTAAGTCCGCTCTTTGTAGCCGAAAGGGCTTCGAAGATTGATAGAACCCGCAGGGTAGAACGGTGGCCAGCAGGATTATATCGCGAGGGCATGGCAACGCTCCTTGTTCATTAACGCCCAGACTTTCCCCGTAAGTATAGCGGCGTGCCCCTTAAAGCAACCGTTCACCGGCCAACCAAAACCATTCGCGGCGGGCCCGTGTGGGGTCTTTAGCATTTCATATATACTGTTCCGTATAACGAATGGCGTTCGTATTTACGAACGCCATTCAAGTGGACATAGGGAGGAAACATGCCAGACGTTGTAAGCCAAGGCCAAAACGCCGTTGTCATCGATCAGAGGGACAACGTCGCTGTCGCCACCTATCAACTGGAGGCGGGCGCCGAGGCCCGCTATCCCATGCCGGACGGCACGCTGACTAGCGTTACCGCGACCGACGACATCCCGCTGTTCCACAAGATTGCCCTCGTGAACATCCCCAAGGGTGAGAAGGTCGTCAAGTATGGCGAGTTCATCGGTGTGGCCACCACGGACATCAAGCGCGGACAGCATGTTCATACGCACAACTGCGCCAGCTCCGACGACCTGAAGGACTCCGTCGTCGCCGACACCAACTCCGTCGCCACCAAGACCTCCTCGTCCGCAGAGGACACACGCACCTTCATGGGCTACCATCGCCCGGACGGTCGTGTCGGCATCCGCAACCACGTCCTGATCCTTCCCACAAGCATCTGTGCCTCCGACACCACGGAGAGGATCGCGAACGCGGTCGAGGGCTGCATCTCCTTCCACAACCAGAATGGCTGCTCGCAGGTCGACTGCGACCAAAAGGTGACCATTGCCGCGCTTGCCGGCTATGCCGCAAACCCCAATATCTACGGCATCGTCTGCGTCTCCCTGGGCTGCGAGGGCTGCCAGAACGACATCGTGGTCGACGCGATTCGTGAGCGCACCAACAAGCCCATCGAGACCCTGGTCATCCAGAAGGTCGGTGGCTCCATCAGGGCAATCGAGGAGGGCACGCGCCTTGCCCGCAAGATGGTCGCCGAGGCAGACCGGTGTGTCCGCGAGCCCACTGACATCTCCGAGCTCATCTTAGGCACCAACTGCGGCGGCTCCGATCCCTCGAGCGGCCTGGGCTCCAACCCGCTGGTCGGCGAGGTCTCCGACTGGCTCGTCAACCATGGCGCCACCTCCGTTCTGTGCGAGACTCCCGAGCTCTTTGGCGCCGAGCACATCCTCGCCCGCCGCGCGAAGGACGAGCGAGTTTCGGACGACATCCTCAAGATCGTCTACGACTACGAGAAGTACGTCCAGATGTTCGGTGCCGAGATGCGCGAGGGCAACCCCAGCCCCGGAAACATGGCCGGCGGACTCACGACCCTCGAGGAGAAATCCCTCGGCTGCGTGCACAAGGGTGGCCACAGCCCCCTCAACGCCGTCTATCCGTATGCAGCACAGCTCAAGCCGCACGAGGGACTCGTCGTGATGGACACTCCCGGCAACGACCCCTCTAGCGTGGGCGGCATCATCGCCGGCGGCTGCCAGCTCGTAGTCTTCTCGACCGGCCTCGGTACCCCCACCGGAAACGCCATCGCGCCCGTCTATCGCCTGACCGCCAACAAGCGCACCTATGAGGTCATGAAGGACAACACCGACCTCGACGCGAGCCCGACGATCTACGGCCCCGAGTCCATGGAAGAGATGCGCGACAGGATGCTCGACGACATCATTGCCGTCTGCAACGGCCGCAAGGTCTGCGCCGAGGTCCTTGGCTATACCGAGACCGCCCTTCCGCACATCTGCAACTATATGTAGGCCAGCGTCTGACAGGACGCTCCAGAAAGGAGAGAAACCGTGACAACCACGCAAGCCCCCGAAAAGACGCCCAACGCGTTCCAGCGCGGTGTCAACGCGGTCATCGACCTGCTGTCCTCGTTCTTCCTCCCGATCATCAACCTGCTCGTCTCCGTCGGCATCCTCAAGGGCATCCTGACGCTTCTGCAGGTCTCGGGCATGGTCACCGACGACTCGACCACGTATGCGATCCTCAACGCGATGGCCGACTCGCTGTTCTACTTCATCCCGGTGTTTCTTGCTTACACCTCGTCAAAGCGCTTCGATGTTGACACGGTGACCGCCGTCCTTCTCGGCTGCATCCTGGTGTATCCGTCCATCACCACCATTATGGCGGCGGACGCGCCCGTCTACCTGTTTGGCCTCGAGCTCTCGAAGGCGACGTACTCCAGCTCCGTCATCCCCATCCTTCTTGCCATCTACTGCGCGAGCTGGGTCCAGAAGGCCTGCTGCAAGATCATCCCCGAGACCTTCCGCGGCCTGTTCACGCCGCCTATCACGATCATCGTCATCGTCCCGCTCACCCTGGCCGTCTTCGGCCCTCTCGGCACCATCGTGGGCGGTTGGCTCGCGCAGGGCTACGAGGCCGTCTACAGCCTCTCGCCGCTCGTCGCCGGCGCGCTGATCGGCGCGTTCCAGCCGTTCCTCGTCATCCTCGGCCTGCACTGGGCCCTGTTCCCCATTGCCATGAACAACGTCGCAGTCTACGGCTTCGACACTATCATGGCCCTGTTCGGCGGCGCGATCTTCGCCCAGGGCGGTGCCGCGCTCGCCGTCGCCCTCAAGACCAAGAACAAGAAGTTCCGCTCCCAGGCGATCTCCGCCTCGCTCACCACGCTGCTGGGCATCACCGAGCCCGCGATGTACGGCGTGAACCTGCGCCTCAAGAAGCCCATGGTCTGCGCATGCGTCGCCGGCGGCATTGGCTCCGCCGTGGCAGGCCTGTTCGGTTGCGCCGGCACCGCCTTCGCCCTGCCCGCGCTCACCACGCTGCCCGTCTTCATGAGCCGCGCGTTCGTTCCCTTCTGCATCTCGCTGGCGATCGCCTTTGGTCTCGCCTTCCTGTTCACGCTCTTCGTCCCAATCGACGACGTGACCGAAGAGGAGATGGAGGCCGAGGAGCAGTCCGCCTAGCGTCCGGATTGCAAGGCCACTCTATGTCCCGCGCCTGCGGGTTCGACTGGAGGTGGTACCCACCTGGCAGCAAAGCGTATCCGTCACTGACCATATATCCATTAGGCATTGTTTGACGTAAGGAGAACAAAATGAAGAAGATCGACGCACACGCCCACGTCTTTGACCACATCGGCTCCATGGGCAAGGCCGGAGAGCTGCGCCCCCTGGGCAACGGCAACTGTCGCTGGGCCACCGGCGAAGAGTTCCGCATCATCCCCGAGGGCAAGGGGGACAAAGAGTACCTCGTCGAGACCTTCATGGACGTCATGGACGAGAATGACGTCGAGAAGGCCATCCTGTTGCAGGGCGTCCTGTACGGCCTGCAGAACGAGTACGCCATGGAATGTGCCGAGAAATACCCTGACCGCTTCAAGGCCGCAGTCATGCTCGACCCCTTCTGCCGCTGCGCCCAGCAGATCCTCGAGCACTTCATCAACGATCTGCACGCTCACGTCTTCAAGTTTGAGGTCTCTGTGGGCGGCGGCCTTTCCGGCTACCACCGCGATTTCGCGGTCGACGGCCCCGAGATGACGGTCCTCATCGACAGGATCGCCCAGGTCGAGGACGCCACCCTGGTGCTCGACATCGGCAGCCCCAACCAGTCCAGCTGCCAGCCCGAGGCCGTGTATCGCCTGGCCAAGAAGTACCCCGGCCTGCACATTGTCGTCTGCCACCTGCTCGCCCCGTCCCTTGAGGACGGCGACGTCCTCAAGTGCGCGCTTCCATACCTCGCCCACGATAACGTCTGGGTCGATCTCTCCGCGCTGCCCTGGAACGTCGCTCCCGAGGCCTACCCGTATCCCACCGCGCTCAAGTACATTGCGATGGCGAAGGACGTCTTGGGCGCCGACAAGATCATCTGGGGCACCGACTCCCCCTGTGTCCTCACCAAGTTCGACTACAAGGACCTCTATAGCTTCATCGAGGACTCCGACGTCTTCACCGACGCCGAGAAGCAGGGCGTCTTCTACGATAACGCCGTCAAGGCCTACCACCTCTAGGTCCTTCTCGGCAGTGCAGGGATTCGTGGGGGTGTGACCCCAGAAAGCGAGCGACACATGTTTGAGGGAGTCTTCTGCCCCTCCATCACCATCACCGATGACGACGGAACGATCGACTACGAGCTGTGGGGCAGGCACCTGGACCACCTCGCCGATGCCGGCATTGACGGCGTGCTGTTGTTTGGCAGCATCGGCGAGTTCTACAGCGTGAGCCTCGAGGACAAGAAGTCGGTCGTCGACTTTGCCGTCGAGCGGGTCGCCGGACGCATGAAGGTCTTCGTCGGCGTGGGTGACACCACCTACGACAACGTCCTCGAACTCACGCGCTATGCCCAAAAGGCCGGTGCCGACGCGGTTCTGGCGGTCTCGCCGTACTACTTCGGGCCCACCGACGACGCTGCCGAAAAGTACTTCGGTGGCATCGCAGACGCCACCGATCTGCCCGTCGTGCTATACAACTTTCCGGCGCGTACCGGCACCGACCTGTCGCCCGAGCTCGTGACCAGGCTCGCCGACGCCCATCCGAATATCTGCGGCATCAAGGACACGGTCGACACCATCAGCCACACGCGCAAGGTCATCCGTGCCGTCCGCAAGGTCAACCCCGAGTTCTCGGTCCTTTCCGGCTTCGACGAGTACTACCTGGTCAATCGCGCAAGCGGCGGCAACGGTGTTCTGTGTGGCCTCACCAACGTGGAGCCCGAGCTCTTTGTGAGGATGCACGGCGCCTACCAGGCAGGCGACTTCGCGACCGCCATCGAGTGCGCCGAGCGCATCTCGTCGCTCATGGCCGTCTACGACGCCTGCGATTTGTTTATATCTGCCATCAAAGTAGCGGTCAACATAAAGGGTCTTCCGATCTCGACCGCGATCTTCGATCCTGCCATACAGGCCAGTGATGACCAAAAGGCAACAATCGAACAGCTCCTGTCATAGACTTGTATTTGGATCGATGTGAGATTATCGTCTTCACATCGATCCAAATATCTTTTTTCTTGTTTAATTTATGAATTTATTTCCATAACTTCATAAATATATGGAGACGAGGACCCGTGGGGGTCCTTTTTCATTTACTTCTACCTGCGCTTTTATCTGATTGTTGTATTTGAGCTCGGTTTGTCAGAAATCGGGCAAGCTTTTGGTCAGCTTCTGGTACTTACCCGCATGAACCATGGCGGTAGCCTCATCCCAAGCGCCGCGGCCTCCCCGTGCGGCGCACGAGGGATAAGGAGCAGCCATGTCCAACGCACCCACGCACTCTGTCCACAGCGCAATCGCAACAGGTCCGCTGCTCCTGCTCCTCTTTTTTCTGATCGGCTGCCTAGCCCCAGGGGCTGCACTCGCCGTCGACGGGAGTGATGCCCTTAATTTCCGCACCATAAGCGACGGTTGCGGCCCCTTCGGTGTCGGAAAATACGAGGCACAGGACACTTCGATTTCGTACTGCATGAATCAAGACTGCCCCGGCCCCAGCAAGCCGGGAGGACCATGGCGCACATATGACCAGGGCTGGACATGGCTCGCTGACGAATTTGCCGCCATCGTCTGTCACGGATATCCCTCCAATACATCCTTTGGCGGCCACAATCTGTCACCCGATCTCGCCCGCGCCGCCACCCAGATTGCCGTGTGGATGCTCAACGGAACCACACGCCCCGACGGCACCTATTCGTATACAAATAGCAAGGGAGTTGTCAGGAGCGGTAGGTTTTACGAAAACGCCGAGGCCGTAGCGGCCGCACGTTGGCTCTACGAGAGCGCTAAGTCCGGATCCATTAAGGCTGCCCCACATCGAGCCAGGCGTTATCACGGCCCGGTCTCGAGCGAGGGTCGACACCAGGACATGCTCTATGTTCTGCCCGCCGTCTCCGTATCTTTCCAAAAACAATCGTCCCAGGCTGACATCACCGCCGGTAACGACACCTACAGACTCGGTAGCGCAACCTTCGATATCTTTGAAAGTGCGGGCGATGCACGTGTCGGCACTATCCAGACGGACGAAAACGGGCATGCACAAGCAACGCTTTTGCCCAATACGGCATATTACTTGGTTGAAACCAAAGCCCCGGCAGGCTATATCCCTCGAGGCGACCGAATAGCCTTTACCACACAAAACAGCGGTGAACATGTCACTATTAACGAGCAGCCCGGCACCATCACCTTGCGTATTGCAAAAACCGATGCCGCCACAGATGGCGGAGCCCAAGTTGGGGCGTCGCTTGCGGGCGCTGAATTCACCTGCGTCTCGCAATCAACTCCCGGCTGGACTCGCACCCTTACGACCGACGAAAACGGACGGGCGATCCTCAATGACGTTCCTCTGGGCACCTTTGCCATCTATGAATCGAAAGCTCCCGAGGGCTACCTGATTTCAGACGACTGTTGGAGCTACACCGTCGGTGCCGAGCAACTCGGAGATACGGGCATCGTTGAGCTCGAAAGCCGTATTCCCAACATCCCCATCGCCTTTGACCTTGAAATCTCGAAGTTCAAGGACCATGGCAATAACGATGAGTCCGGCCTTGAACAGCCGGCGAGAGGCGTCGTCTTTGAAGTTGTCAGCAATAGCTCCCAACAAGTCGTCGGCACGTTGACCACAAACGTCTACGGCTTTGCCTCCACCAAGGACCAACCCGAAGCATGGTTTGGCACAGGCAAGCGACCCGCCGGCGCTCACGGTGCCATTCCCTACGACCGCGCGGGCTACACCGTTCGCGAGGTTGCAGAAACGGTCCCTGAAGGATTTAAGCAAGCAGGGGAATGGACCGTCGAGGCCAACCAGATTTCCGACGGCGCCGAGCTTCAATATATCGTGGACAACCACGCCCTGTCGACGCATCTCCAGATTGTAAAACGCGATGCCCAAACAGGCGCCTCTGTTCCCCTAGCCGGATTTACCTTCCAACTACTCGACAGCAATCACAAACCTGTCTCGCAAACATGCTGGTATCCAACACATAACGTAATGAACACCTTTACGACCGATGCGACGGGCACCGTCACACTGCCCGAATCGCTCGTGCCGGGCACCTATTATGTACGCGAAACCTCGGCCAAAGAGCCCTATCTTGTCGGCGAAGAGATCGAGGTAAACATACCCGCCGACATAAACCTAACACCCGTCGCAATCGCCTCGTATTATGACCGCGCCGCGACCGGAAACATCAGGATCGTTAAAACCAATGCCGTGGACGGCAGCAGCCTCGCGGGCGCCATCTTTGAGATCCGTGCCTCGGGTGATATCGTGCGTCCCGACGGTGGTATCGCCGCGGTCGGTGGTGAGACCGTCGCGACCGTCACGACTGATGAAACCGGAGAAGCATGCGCAGACAACCTCCCGCTGGGATCTGGCACCGCACGCTACGAGGTTGTCGAGACTCAAGCGCCGACAGGCTTCTTACTCGATCGGACACCCCATATTGTCGACCTTACTTATACCGACCAGAAAACACCCGTTGTGGAAGCACGGCTTAACGTATCCGACGATTACACCAAGGTTGATATTTCCAAGGTCGATGCAAGCGGTGAACAGGAAGTGGAAGGCGCACGGCTCACCTTATATGGTCCCGATAAAACCGAAATCGACTCCTGGACCTCATCTGACAAGCCGCACCGCGTCGAACATCTTGCACCCGGCACCTACTCGTTGCGCGAAACGATGTCTCCGCGGACCTACGACCTCGCCGAGGAGATAACGTTTGAAGTAAAGGCCACGGGAGAAGTCCAATCCGTCGCGATGAAGGATGCGCCCATCGAGATCAAAGGACAGGTCGACAAGCGTCAGGAGCTTGTCCAACCTATCGGGAAGGGTCTGATGGCCAACGGCGATGGTAAAAATCGCGCCGCGACGCAAACCAATACGGATGGACTTTTCTCCTATATCATCGACGCTCGAAACGATTCAGCTACCTGGGTTGATGAGTTCACAATTACCGATGATCTTGAGTGTGCCGAGGACGATACGGCGAGATTCGTCTCAGTTGAAACCCCTGTCGCCATCGGCGACCTCAACGGGCTGTGCAACGTGTGGTATCGAACATCTCCGGCAGGAACAAGCGATTCGGGCAAGGAGGCCAATGCAACGCTTGACGACGGGCATCGCAATCCTTGGCTCGAAACGGAAGAGGTTACAAAGCTGCTGGGCGACGATGCGCGTCTCGTCGATTACGACGGGTGGCACCTATGGAAAGCAGATATCCCGACGGACAAGTCCGTCACGCTCGATACGAAAGAGCTTGATCTTGCAGACGACGTCATCATCACGGGCATCCGTTTTGAATACGGTGCGGTAGCCGCCGAGTTTACAACTAGAAGCGAGGCGGGCTCTTGGACCCGAGATGACCTGAAAGACGAACACGACGATCTTGACGATGCCAAGGCGGCCCTTAACTCGGATGCCCGAGGCGCAGTCGTGCATATGCAGGCAACGTCGTCCTATACGCCCCAAACCGCGCTTGCCAACAGCGCGCGCGTCGATCTTTGCCGCAACGGCGGTGGCGATAAACTCGAGGTGCATGATGAGGACCGCGTCATCCAACGGTGCGCCCGGCCCCAAAACCTGCCGGCAACGGGATCTGTTGCCGTCGCCGCATGCATCACCGCACTCCTGACCTCGGGCACTGCAGCCATATGGTTCGCTCGCCTTCGGTCAGCCATAAAGAAGCGCTAGCACGATGAAAAAGCGGGCGAGCCAGTCTCCCGGCTCGCCCGCCTTGGGCATAACCAATGAATCGGCTATTCAGCAGATGACGAACCGCCATCGATGGCCGCCTGATCGGACTCGGAAATACCGTCGGCGCCCAAACTTTGCTCTTGGTCCACCTCTTCGTTCATTGTTGTCTCGGGCGTCGATCCCTTAACGCCGACGACATACGCGGCCCCAAAACCCAATGCGATAGCGATCAGGGTCAAAATCAGATAGATGGGCCAATGGCGCTTGATGTACGAAAACACGCTGACTCCTTAGCGGATCTGTCTACGAACGACGAATGACCTCGGTCACGACCTCGGACACCGTAGCGATATTGGTCGGATTGACGTTGTACGGCAGGTCATCCTCGGTGCGAGCGCAGGCAAGGCGCGGGCCGTCCACACCGGCGATCGTAAGGGCACGACGGCTCGCCTCGAGCGCTGCGGATGCATCGGTTTTTGCATAGGGCATCTCGAATGCACCGCAATCGACGTGGAACGACTTACACACCTTGCTGACAAGATTCATGATGCGTCGATCGCCCTTAAACAGCTGCTGCTCACCCTCGACCGTTACCACCGAAAGCCTGCCGGCACCGATAGACTCGAGGTTGATGAAGAACACACCGCGGAGCTTCTCACGATGCGAGGCCAAAAACGCCCTCATGCCAGCGCCGTCGCAATCGGACGCGCCCGTTGCGACGAACCAGATATCGTGGCCGAGCAGCTCATCGTCACCCATGGAGGCAACGGCCGAGAGCATATCCTCGGCAGAGGCACCATCGGAGGAGGTGGCGCCGCCCTTCCAACCATCGTCGTCATCCTCGAAGTTATCCCACGAGCCAATGCCGCGGCCAGACTTCTTGGCATCGTAATCGTCCTCGACGCCCAGCCAGTCGCTCATGCTGTCCTGATCGTTCTTCTTTTTGCGACCGAACAAGCCGCCCAGGCCACGCTTCTGCGGCTTGGCGCCCGTCGAAGCAGGAGCCGAGATGGTCTCGAGCGGCTGTGCGCCCGAGGAGATGGGCATGGGGGCCGCGACCGGTGCCGATGTGGGCTCGGGGCCCTGCGCCGTCGCAAAGGGATCGTTTGTCTGTGCCGAAGGATCGGGAAGATCGAACAGCGCCGTGCGGGACGCGACGTTGGTCTGTTGCATCGAAGGCAGCGACGGATCGGGGACCGAGGCCAGCGGTGACGAAGAGGGCGCAGGCGCGGAGGCCGGATCGGGGATATTCATTTGCTGGCGTGGAGGCACCTGAGACGAAATCTGCGCCATGAGGGAGTCAACTGTCTCATCCTGCGCGGGAGCGACATTGGCCACCGTGGCACCGGGGTCGCTCGGCGCGGGCATGGTAAAGATCTGCGTAGAATAAGGCCTGGACTTATCCGTCTTGGGAGCCTCGTCAATCGCAGGGGATTCCTGCTCCATAGCAGGAGCCTCGACCTGCTCGGGTGCACCGGCCTCAACGGAATCGGCCTCGTCGACAACCGAATCATCGGCGGCGTCCCGGGCATCATCGGAGATGGGAAGGGGCTCGGCAATTGCGGTGCCCTGCTTTTCAAACGTCATCGTGGCATCAAATGACATGGTGCCATCGACTGGCTGCTGTGCCTCAGAGGACGTCGTAGCCGCGGAAACGTCAGTGGATGTCGTCTGCGGAGCCTCGAAGGACGTCGAGGCATCGGCGACATCGACAGGCTCCGGCCGCTCGGCCTCGCTCTGCTCGAACTCCCGTGCCGCACGCTCACGCTCGGCGTCGGCGGCCCGCTGCTGGGCGATAGCCTCCCGCTCGGCGGCCTCGCGGGCAGCGGCGCGCTTTTCCTCAAAGTCGTCGACGAACTTCTTGCCCTTCGCAAGGGCGCCCTTAAAGAAGCTAGAAGCGCTGGCACCAATCGAGGAGAACGCGGAAGCGATATCGGCATGGGGCGTTGTCGAGGGAAGCTCGGCCGAGAAATCGGTGTCACTCTCATAGGACACGCGCTGCGGATACTCGTCATAGTCTTCGTCGGCGGTCTCGTCTTCAACCTGTGCCGGAGCTGCAGGCGCCAGAATATCCAAACCGGCTGCAGGATCGAGTGCGGTCTTTGCGTCAGACTCCGTGGCAGTAACAGAGGCAGCGACCGGCTCGGCGGGAGCAACAGCCGTATTGGCCGCGGGAGCAGGCTCCGGCTCAAACGTCGGCTCCTCGCCCTCTTCGTAATCGAGCGTGCAGGACTCGGGAAGCATGCCGAGCGCACGGATGGCATCCGAACCAAAGCGGATATTGCCGGCGGCATTGCGATAGAGCCTGGGCTTGGGCTCGACGACTTCGACCACCGTGGGCTCCTCTGCCGGCTCGGCGGAAGACTTTTCCTCGGTGGACACTTCGGCCTGGGCAGTCTGGTCTTGAGCCTCGGGCGCGACAACGCCGATCAGTGTCTCGTCGGCAGAGGCACCCTCAAAACCATCGATCTGCCCATCAAAAGCATCGTCCTGCTCGGGCACATCGACAGACGCCATCGGCTGGCCAAACTCGTCCTCGTCGTAGGAAGGCTCCTCATATTCAATGGTGTTTCCATAGTCCTTTTGCTGCTGGGCCGCGGCATACTCGGCCGCCACGCGCGCCATTTCCTCGGCGCGACGCTTCTGCTCGCCAAAATAAGTATCGAATGGGATGTCGTCGGGGAACTCGTTTTCGCCCTGATAGGGGGCAACGTTGTCCATGACGCCGAGCATGGCGGCAACAGAGGACTTGTTGCACACCGCGCCAGACGTGTAGGGAAGCACAAAACGGTTGGAGATGATATTGGCGGCGTTGGCCAGCGCCACAAGGGAGGCCAAAATCGCGACAACCCACAGCAGCACCTTGAGCACGCCGGGAAGCGGCAGGATACGCAGGATGGCAACAGCTGCGGGCGCGATCGTGGCGATGGGCAGGAGCTTGGCGATGAGCGCGCGATACGGAGCGTAGGGCTCGCGAGCAAGGAGCTCGGCACGGGGAGAATCATAGTGAGCCACCACGACGACCGGGCGGTTGCGCGGAGACGCAAGCGGGCCCGAGGCCTTGTGATAGGCGATGACATTTTGGCTCACACCGGTCTTTCCCAGGCGCGAAACCACGGGATGCCCCGTGCGCTCGAGCACGTAGAGCACGGCGCCGACAATGGCCAGCAAGGTGCCGACCAAGCCGATACCACCACCGATGCCCATCAGCAGGGCGCCGGCAAACGCGAGGATACCGGTAACGGCAAACGCCAACCTGCTGGGCGCGGGAGCATTAAATTCCTGCACCTCGGGGTCAAAGCCGTGGTTGCGGAAAATCTGAGCGATATCCTCGGCAGCCAGGCGCTCTTCTTCACTGCACGCCGGCGTAATGCCGGTGTTCTGCAGCAGGTGGTTAATATAGTTCTGGGTGTTCGCCATGTGCGCTCCACATCCATAATCCGACAAATAGGCCCAATGCATGCACATTAGAACCGTATATAGTCGAAAGTATACCCCGAGCGAGCGCAAACGACCGAATTCGGGCCATCTTAACGCCGCGAGCGGACAAGGATATAGCCTAATCTCCATATCGGACTAAAATCATGGCATCAAACGACCTTCTCATGCGAGGATTCTATGACGGCAAGCGACGCGACCGCGACAATTAAAAAGGGGACACCCGAGCCCGGTTTCGATAAAACGGCTCAGCGCATCCTCAACCTTTTCTTTGTACTCAACAGTTCTCCCGAACCGCTGACGACCGAGCAAATCGTCCTGGATTCCGATTTGGGATACGGCTCGGGCAATATCGACTCAGACAAACGCAAGTTCCGCCGCGATCGCGACAAGCTGCTCGAACGCGGCATCGTTATCAGGGAGGTTCGTGCTGCCGGAGCGCAGGAAACCGAGGAGAGCGCGTGGACGATCGACCGCGAGCACACGTTTGCCGCGGGCGGTCTCATCACCGCAGATGATGCCGACATCCTGCTCAATGCCATCGACCAGACACTCGCGGCAGGCTCATCCACCTTTGCCGCGCCGCTTGCCGACATTCGCTCCAAGATTGCCTACCTCACCGGCATGTCGACGACAGGAGAGGCACCGATCCGCCGCTCTCCCGCCGTCGATGCGGTGTGGAGCGCCTTTGCCGAGCGTTGCGCGCTGCGCTTTTTGTACCGAAACGGACGCGGTGAACAACGCGAGCGAACCGTTTGCGTCTACGGCATGTTCGAACGCGAGGGTACGGCATACTTCTGCGGCCTCGACAATGCCACCGGCAATGTCAGAACATTCCGCTGCGACCGCATCATTCGCGCCTGGAGGCCTTCGAAAGGCTACGCCATTCCTGCGGATTTCAACCTCAACGGTTACTTATTCTTTGAGTTCGATTTTGCCGACCGCCCACCCGTTGCGGCTACGTTCTCGTTCGCGCGTGAAGCGCAGGCCGATATGATCAGCGGTCTCACACGCGGACGAGGCGAGCTCATGCGCACCGTAGCAGGTTGGACCTGGACCGTTGACGTGCGCGACTTTGAAGCCGCAGCCTCGTTTTGCATGGCCCATGCCATGGATGGCATGAGGCCCGTCGCCCCCGATTCTCTCAAGCAGGCGTGGAATCACCTCATCGAAAGGACGGTGCACGAGCATGCCCGTGCGTAAACTCACCAGCGAGCAGAGACTCTCGCGCGCCATCGACATCATGGAGGCCCTCTACGCCGCCGGCGAGAGCGGCATGACACGAAGCGAGATTTGCAGTCGCTTTGACATCACGGGGGTATCGCTCGACGAGATTCTCGAGATCGTCTCGACGCTCGCGGACCGAGAATCGGGCGCGCGCATCATCTGTGAATGTCACGGCGAGCGTGTGGTCCTCACCGGCGACGCTGGGCGTGTGCTACCGTTGCGCCTCAGTGCCGCCGAGGGTGCTGTGCTCAACCATGAACTTGAATCGTTGGGGATCGAACCGCAGACGGCGGCTCGGCTTCGACATGCCCTCCTGCCCGATGATCTCGGCTATAACCAGCGCGTCTTTGACACCGTCAACCACGGGTCGCACTGGCAGCAGCTGAGCTGCGCCATTCGGGACGGCGTTCGCTGCCGCATCTCGTATCGCTCGATGGACGACACACAAGCGCGCGAGCGTTTGGTCGACCCCTTGCGCATCATAACAAACGGCGACCAAACGTATCTGATTGCCTGGGATGTCGCGGTCGATGAACAGCGCACCTATCGCATGGATAAAATCGAGGGCCTCACCTTGACGGAAGACTCCGTCGTGCCGCACACTCCGGACGTTGCATCCTTCCACGATTCCCTTGCCCGGGCGCGGCGTAGCGCAAAGCTCTTGATGCCATTCGATATGGCGGAGCATCTGGACTGGGCCGGTACCACCCTAATCGAGCGCAGCGGGGCAGACATGGCAATGGTAACCGTGCATTACGGCTCCGAGCGCTGGCTGTTAAGCCAGGTAATCGCAGCGGGCGGGGCCATCCGCATCTTGGATGACCCCGCCCTGTCAAGGCGTCTGCGCGATATGGCAAAATCCCTCGTCTGTCCGCTTTAGCGGCGCCGCTCGTGGCGTGCACGCCACAGTTGCAAATAGTGCCCGATCTGCGCCGATTCGATGCGCTGATAGGAGCTCGTGGGCAGCGACGTTAAGAACTTCTTACCGTAGCCCTTCGTCACTAGGCGCGGGTCGGCCAAGATGAGTACGCCACAATCGGTCGATGACCGAATGAGACGACCGGCTGCCTGCTTGACCTCGAGCACGGCCTCGGGCAGCGAATAGCGCGCCCAAGCGCGGTCTTCGCGCAGATTGCGCTCGCATGAGAGCGGGTCCGTGGGGCTCGAGAACGGCAATTTGGGGATGATGACGCAGCGCAGCGTCTCGCCGCTGGCGTCAAACCCCTCCCAAAAGGCCTTAAGTGCAAAGAGCGATGAGGTCGGTTCGTTGATAAAGCGATCTCGCAGACGACGAGGAGATGAGTTGCGCTGCTGGCATTTGAGCTCCAGACCCGCACGGGCCATCTTGGGCTCGACGCGGGCGTACAGTTCCTCCATGTCACGCCGGTTGGTGAACAGCGTGAGCACCGATCCGCCCATGGCAAGATGGGCATCGACCAGCACGCGCTCGAGCGCCGTAAGATAGCTCTCACGATCGCGCGGATCGGGAATATCCCCTGCCACGACCACGGCCATATTCGAATCGAAGTCGTAGCTCGAATCCAAGTGCAGCGACGATGATGTCGATGCACCGATTCGATCGAGGCCGACGGCGTGGTTAAAGTGTTCGAAGCTTTTGGACACCGTCATGGTCGCCGAGGCAAAGATAGCCGTGTGGACCTCGGGCAGCCACTCGGTTGCCAAGGCCTCGCCAATGTCGATGCGCTCTGCGGTCATTGACTCTCCGCCGGCACGCAGTCTGCGATTGACCTGCAGCGAATACACGTAGTGTTCATCGGTGCCATCAATGATGAGTTTGAGGTTCTCGGCCAGCTCGTGCAGGCGGCGCGAGATATCACCCAGGTCGACAACAACCTCGGGCTTGTCGGCGGCTGCGGCTTGCACCAGCGCGTCGACGCTCTTGTCAGCTTGTTCTAATGCGTCGATGGCAGTGTAGGCCGACTGTAAGAAATCATGCCAGTCGTCAGATTCGCGCAACTCGGGGCCAATCCATAGATTGGCATTGTCATACCCCCCACGGGCACGGCGGCCAAGCTCGCGAACGCCATCGAACACGTCAGCGACTGCCATGCTCGCGCGTGCAACCGTCGACGTCGCCTTGGCAGTAAGGCCCAGATAGAGCGTAGAGCCCTCGGAGGTTGCCAAATCACGGGAAACCTGGCTTAGTGCGCCGGTGCTCGAGCCACCCAGGCGCTCAAACAGAGTGCGTGATTCATCCGCCGACACCACGCGCGCCCACTGACGGCGCGCCTCGCGCTCGATGGAATGGGCCTCGTCGATTACCCAATGACGAATCGGAGGCAAGATTCTACCCTCGGCCGCGACATTGCGGAACAGCAGGGAATGGTTGGTGACCACCACGTCGGCATGCGCCGCACGGCGGCGAGCGCCGTGGACCAAACATTTATCGGGGAAAAACGGGCATAGGCGACGGGCGCACTCGCGCGACGCCGTCGTAAAGTCGGGACGGTTGACGCTGCGCCAGCGAATGCCGAGCGAGTCGAGGTCGCCATCGGCTGACTGACACACGTACGCCATGATGACCGCGACTGCCGTAAGCGTGTCGGCAGGATCACGCTTAGTCGTAATTTCGACTTGGCCGCGGCTCATGCGCTCAAGTTTGCGCAAGCATGGATAGTGGTCATAGCCCTTAAGGGCGCAAAACGATAGGCCTCCGTCCAGCTGCTCGGCAAGTTTGGGCAGCTCATGATGCATGAGCTGGTCGGCAAGATTATTCGATTTAGTCGCGATACCAACCGTGATGTTGTTGCGGCGCGCGGCCTCGGCAAAAGGCACCAGGTAAGCCATCGACTTGCCGACGCCCGTCCCCGCCTCAATCACGCGATGCGTTCCCGTAACGAGCGCGTCACGGACCTCGAGCGCCATCGCGATCTGCTCATCGCGCGGCTCGTACGTGGGATACATGCGATTAACCAGACCGCCCGGAGCATAGTCCGCCTCGATTTCCTCACGGCTCGGCATCTTAAGGACCGGTAGCTCGTCCGCATCAACGCGATCATCTGCCCGATCGGCCTTGAGTACGTCGGCACGGGCGGCGCTGAGAGAGAAGATGGAGCCGGGGTTCTGTCCCGCCAAGAACGAGAAGATGGGACGATAGGACCAGGGTACGTCGGGGTGCATGTCGGCCAGGCGCGCCATTATGCCCTGAGGCAAGTCGGTGAGCGCCACGAGCAACACGCGCCACACACCACACAGGGCGTCGACATCGGCGTTGGCGCGATGTGACACCGAGTCGCAGCCAAACAGGTCGGCCATGAAAGACAGCTTATGCGAGGCAAGGCGCGGAAGCGCGATGCGCGACAGTGCCAGCGAGTCGATCCAGATGTCGCTGACGTTGACACCGCCTTTGACCGACTCGATAAACGAACGGTCAAAGGTGGCGTTATGCGCAATCACCGGGCAGCCGCCGACAAAATCGGCGAGAGCGGCCACGGCATCGACGGCCGATGGGGCATCCACCACATCGGCGTTTGTAATGCTCGTGAGTTCGGTAATCTCGGTGGGGATCAGCTGCTTGGGATGCACGAAGGTATCGAACCGATCGACAACCTCGCGGCCAGAAAGGCGGGCCGCCGATATCTCGATAAGCTCGTTGTCCTGCACCGAAAGACCCGTGGTCTCGGTATCGAGGACGATAACATCTTCCTCGATGAGACCAAACGATTGGGTTTTGGCACGCTCGGCAAGCGTGGCGTAGGAATCGATGACAAACTGTGGCGTTCCCGACGAAACAGCGTCCTCGATTAGCATGCAGTGCCCGCTCGACGAAGTCCCATACGAATCAGACTGTCACAGACCTGCGGGAACGTCATGTCATCGGTGTGGCGAATCTCATCCGGATACAGCGACATATCGGTCATGCCGGGAATCGTGTTGGTCTCGAGGATGACGGGGCCATCCTCGCTCACGATAAAGTCGCTGCGCGAGATACCCAGGCAGCCGAGTGCCTTATGGGCAGCACAGGCGAGCTCCTGGGCGCGAGCGTAGTTCTCGGGTGAAATCTGTGCCGGAATGCGATGGATATCCGCGGGGTCCACATACTTCACGTCCAGGTCGTAGAACTCGCAGTCCTCGGGCTTACGGATCTCAACAACCGGCAGAGCACGCACGTCATCTTCGCCGTATACGCCGACGGTGATCTCGGTACCCTCGATGCACTTCTCGACCAGCACTTTGTCGCCGTACTTAAACGCCTTGGCGATTGCCGCGGGCAGCTCGGATGGCTCATGGACCAGGGAAATGCCATAGCTGGAACCGTTGACGGCCGGCTTCACAAAGCAGCGCTCGCCGCAAACCTCGACAATGTGATCGATATCGATCTCATCGCCCGACTCGATCGCCAAGCCGGGGGCAATGGGAATGCCCGCCTTGGCGTACAGGATCTTAGAGACCTCCTTGTCGGCACCGCAGGCGCTGGCAAGCACGCCCGAGGCCGTGTAGGGGATACCCAGGGTCTCCATGGCACCCTGCATGGCACCATCCTCGCCGCCGGCACCGTGCATGGCGATAAACGCCACGTCAAAGCCACCGGTCGCCATGGTTACCATAAAATTATCGGCAGCTGTGTCGAGCAGCTCCACCGAAGTGTAGCCGGCCTCCTTCAAGGCCGCCACGACGTTCTTTCCCGAATTGAGCGAGATCTCGCGCTCAGCGGAATGACCGCCCGCCAAGACCGCTACGTGCATGTTCTCTAGGCTTTTACCCGGCATGGGCAGACTCCTCCTCTATAATTTCTGCAGCTGATACCATATTGTAGCGATACCCTCTACGTTTCCCCAAAATCGAAAGGCTTCCATGAATCCCAGGACTAAATCTCAGGACATTCGCGACTTGAGCCAAAACGATATTCGCGAGCTCGTGGCAGAACTCGGCCAGCCCGCTTTCCGCGCGAAGCAGCTCATCGAATGGGTCTTTGAGAAGAACGTTTGTTCGTTTGATGATATGACCAACCTTCCCAAGGCTTTCCGCGAGCAGCTTAAAGAGGCTTTTGCCTTTGATACGCCGACCGAGCTCACCAAGCAGGTATCCAAAGATGGCTCTCGCAAGTATCTGCTCGAGTACCACGACGGCATTTCCGTCGAGACTGTCGGTATGCCCCGTCGTAACAAGCTTTCCGTCTGCGTTTCCACCCAGGCAGGCTGTGGCATGGGCTGCGCCTTTTGCGCCACCGGCCTTAACGGCCTCAAGCGCGCGCTGACAGCTCAGGAAATCGTCGACCAGGTGCTTCATGTATCCAACGACTTTGGCGAGCGGGCCACGAGCGTTGTCTTCATGGGCCAGGGCGAGCCGTTTGCTAACTACGACGAGGTTCTCAAGGCCCTCCGAATCCTCAACGACCCGGACGGCATCGGTATCGGAGCCCGTCACCTCACTGTCTCCACGAGCGGCGTTATTCCCGGTATTCGCAAATTTGCCGATATCCCCGAGCAGTTCACGCTTGCCGTTTCCCTGCATTCCGCCATCCAGTCGACGCGCAATAAGCTCATGCCCGGTGTTAAAAAGTACACGCTGCTCCGCCTTCACGAGGCGCTTCAGCTCTACACCGAGAAGACGGGCCGCCGCCCGACCTATGAGTATGCCATGATCGAAGGCGTCAACGATACGAATCCCGAGATGCAGGCGCTTTGCGACTTCTGCGAGGGAACGCTGTGCCACGTTAACCTGATTCAGCTTAACGACATTGAGGGCAGCCCGCTCAAGCCGTCGCCGATTCATAAGGTCGAGGATCTTCAGCGCCGCCTTGAGTCTCGTGGCATCGAGACCACGATCCGTAATTCTCGCGGCAATGATATTGATGCCGCCTGCGGTCAGCTGAAGCAACGTTTCAAGGTTCAGAAGAACGCATAGGGGAGACTGTGCCCCATAACGTTTCATGTGAAACATCCGGCAGCCCTTGTTGCAAATAATGCAACAAGGGCTGTCTCATTTGTATTCATATAATTGGATTTGATTTACGTAGGCTTAGTTTTATAGCAAAAATAAGGGGTCCTTATCTCATGAATCAGACAAGGGCCCCATCAAATAAGGCAAGTAATTGTTAGGTACCTAATAATCAACATTTTCCCACTGATGGTTAACCCAGTCTTGGTTAATCTTTGGATTCTTAGTCACCTGAGCAGTACGCATAGCGACATCTTCGGTCATCACATCCATTTTCTTCTTAGATGTATCGACGATATCCTGAGCTCCACGCAGCAGTCGACCGCGCAGTTCATCGTCTGTCGCAATCTCATAACCCGCAAAAGCACTAGCGGCGACGGTGGTTGCCAACGCAATGACCGCGAGAACCTTACTCTTCATCCTGATCCTCCTGCCCAAATTGAATCATTTCGCCAAGGATACGGGAGAGCTCTTCTTCGTCTTTGAACTCGATTTCGATTTTATTCTTACCACGAGAGCTCTTCACGCGTACATTCGTGTTGAAAACTTGACGAAGGACTCGAGCGGCCTTTTTAAATGACTGAGGTGTTGCTGGCCTCGGAGTCCTTGGCGTCTCTCCGACAGAAAACAACGGAGCAAGATTTTCTGTCGCCCTTACGGAAAGGCCCTCTGCAACAACCTTCTCAGCAAGTCGAATTCTTGCATCTTCATAGGGAACTGCAAGAATCGCACGTGCATGGCCAGCGGTAAGCTTACCCTCAAATATCATCTGCTGAACGACCTCGGGCAGATCGAGGAGGCGCAGTGAGTTTGTAATTGCAGAGCGCGACTTACTCACTGCCTTTGACAATGCTTCCTGGGTCATACCGCTAGCATCGATGAGTTGACGATACCCCTTAGCTTCTTCAACAGGATTCAGATCAGAACGCTGAAGGTTTTCGATAAGAGCAAGAGCCAGCATCTCTTCATCATTAACATCTTTAATGATGACAGGCAGTTCCTCAAGACCAGCGAGCTTTGACGCCTGGTAACGACGCTCACCAGCGATGATCTCATAGCCGTTTCCATGCTTGCGAACCAAAAGCGGCTGCAAAACGCCATGTTCTTGGATTGACTCACTCAACTCGCGAAGTTCAGTTTCATTAAAGTGAATTCGCGGCTGATTAGGGTTGGGAACGATATCTTCAATAGGTAGTTTTATTTCGGATGCGGCATTTGAAGCCGATGCAGACGAGCCACCGGTCTCGTACTCAGCCTCTGAGACCAAAGCGTTGAGTCCACGTCCCAATCCCCCACGCTTCTTTGCACTAGGCACGCTTGATCACCTCTTTTGCAAGGTTCATATACGCTTTTGCACCCTTATTTTGAGGCGCATAGGTAATTACTGGTTCTCCAAAAGACGGAGCTTCGGAGATTTTAACCGTACGAGGAATCAGTGTCTTAAACGCCTTATCACCAAAGTACGATTGAACCTCCTCAACAACCTGATTCGACAGTGAAGTACGTGAGTCATACATGGTCATAAGCACACCGTAAGTGTCTAAGCCCTTGTTCAAACGTGATTTGACCATCTTCATTGACTCAAGCAGCTTCGTAACTCCCTCGAGTGCGTAATACTCGCACTGGATCGGAATCAAAACGCTATCTGCTGCGGTCAAAGCGTTGATGGTAAGCAGGCCAAGTGAAGGGGGACAGTCAATGAAAATAAAATCGAACTCGTCCTGAATCGGCTCAAGCAAATCTTTGAGGCGGGTTTCACGAGCAATTGCGCTTACGAGCTCAATTTCGGCGCCCGCAAGCTGAATTGTAGCCGGAATTGCGAATACCTTTTTGCAATTTGTATCATGAACAAGCGATTCTGCCGGCACATCATTCAACAATGCATCATAGATGCAGTGTTCAAGGTCTTCCTTTTCAATTCCAAATCCGCTGGTGCTATTTCCCTGTGGATCAAAATCGACAATCAGTGTTTTGCGACCTTGCTCGCCCAGTGCTGCTGCAAGGTTTACAGCTGTCGTTGACTTACCGACGCCGCCTTTTTGGTTGATGATTGCAATGATACGCGTGTCTTTTGCGCTCTTCGAACGCTTAACGTCGCGAAATCCCACGGTCCCTCCCGGTGTGTATTAAAGCTGTCAAACGGAGGATGTTTCACGTGAAACATTCCGATTCGATATCAACCGCCATGTTTCACGTGAAACACTGCAAGTTGTTACTATCCATTATGTTTCACGTGAAACATCTAGGCAAGCGGATTCTTCTTTGCCATACCATTTGCACGAGGCAATGAAACGGATGCTGGATGAGTCTTTTTAAGAACAATGAACTCCCTGTGGCCCAAGCCCTCAGGCAAATCGATTGTGTCATTCAGAAGCAAAGTGAAGCCGCAGATCTTAGCCGCTGACATGCCCGAAGCAAGTTCCTCATCCGATGGATTGCCCTTGGTGATAACAAATAACCCTCCATCCTTGAGATACGGAGCCGCATACTCAACAAGAATCGGTAGAGGGGCCAGTGCACGGGCGGTTACGACAGAGAACTGCTTCTTATGGCTTCGAGCATATTCCTCAAGGCGATCATGAACCGCATGAGCATGTTTCAATCCAAGAGCATGAACAAAAGAATTGACAGCATCAACCTTCTTGCCAACTGAGTCAATATAAGTAGCTTTACGATGCGTGGTTATGGTTAACGGAATACCTGGGAAGCCTGCACCTGTTCCCATATCGAGCAAAGCTCCCTCAGGAGCCTTATTGATATAGGGGAGCAAAACAAGTGAGTCAAGGATATGAAGTACAACAGCATCTTCTACGTTAAGAATATGCGTGAGGTTGGTTGTCTTATTTGTTTCTAGAACCAGATCCAAATGCTGAATACATTTCTTCAGCTCAGCATCAGTTACGCTCAAGGAATACTCTTTGCGATAAGAAGTTAGATGACGCTGCATCTGGTCAGCCTGCTGATCGGTAAGTACAAACACCAGAAGCTCCTTTCTGACAAAAATCAGTGTATCGAGAACTTTTGACAAAAAAAGGGGACGTGGAAACCACGCCCCCTTAGCATAAGCTCGAGTAGATTATCGAGCAACAATCACCACATGGCGATCAGGGTCAGAACCCTCAGAATGGGTATCGACGGCATCGTTGCCACGAAGTGCAATATGAACCAGTCGGCGCTCATAGGCATTCATAGGCGGAAGCGAAACACTCTTATGAGTACGGACAGCACGCTCGGCAGCAGACTGGGCCATAGAGGCAACCTTGTCCTGACGACGGCTCTTGTAGCCCTCAACGTCAACCACAACCGGATACCTAAAGCCAAGCTTGCGGCTCACCAACAAAGAGAACATAACCTGAAGGGCATCAAGGGTACGACCATGACGGCCAATAAGAACAGCAAGATCAGGAGCCGTAACATCCAAAATCAGCTCACCCTCGTCGCCCTCGTACTCATCGATAGGAGAGTTGGCGGCATCGAAGTGCGAAAGGATGGAACGCAGAATGGAAATCGCAACATCGGCAATGGTATCGAGCTCCTCATCAGTCAGCTCTTCACCGGCCTTGTAGCGCTGTGCAATCTCGGGATAATCGCCCGCAATCTGCGGGGCAACCTCCTCAAGCATATCCTCGATGATCTCTTCAGACATAACGTACTCCAAAAGTTAGGTACCTAAATAAGATTGATATCCCGACTAATTCTTTTTGTGCGGACGCGGCTTCTTCTCGCGACGGGTAACCTCGACCTGCAGCGGGGCGTTCTTAAGACGCTCTTCCTCATCGGCCTTGGCCTTGTCGATAACCTTCTGCGTCACGAAAATCTGCTGGGTAACCTGCCAGATAGAAGACACGTCGTAGTACAGCAGGACGCCGACGGGAAGGCTCCAGCCCATCCAAAGCATCATGACGGTCATGACAACGGCCATCATACGCATGCTCTGGGCCTGCTGACCAGTCTGATTGCGCGACATATACAGCTGCGGAATCAAGGTGAGAACGGCAAACAGAATCAGGCAAACCAGCGCAGGCAGCGCAACCATAAAGCCATCGGCAAAGGAAGCGCTCGGCGTGGTGGTAAGGTCAGGCAGGATGTTGAAGAACGAGAACGTGCCGTCGTTAAAGTAGTTCGGCAGGTTACGCAGCAGCGTAAACAGGGCGAACATGACAGGCATCTGGATCAGCAGCGGCAGACAACCAGCCATGGGGTTGAACTTGTTCTCGCTGTAGAACTTCTGCATCTCCTCGGCCTGACGCTGGGGATCGTCGGTATAGCGCTCCTGGATCTCGAGCATCTTAGGCTGCAGCACCTGCATGCGAGCCGTCGACTTGGTCGACTTGAGCATAAGCGGCGTCAGCAGCAGACGGATGATGACCACCAGGATGATGATGGACAGGCCCCAGTCGACCGCAAAGGTCTGGATGAGCTTGAGCAGCTCAAAAAGGATGTTAACGATCCAATCCCACATGTAAGTTTTCCTCCGATAGCGAGTGCCCGCTAAGGCACAGGGTCATAACCGCCGACGTGCAGGGGATTGCAGCGAGCGATGCGCCTCACGGCAAGCCAGCAGCCTCTCAAAACACCGTACTTCTCAATCGCCTGGATAGCGTATTGCGAGCACGTTGGGTAATAAATGCAGGCGTCAGGCAATAAGGGCGAAATAACCTGTTGATATATGCGAATAGGAGCGATGGCAACACGTCGCAAAACGTGATTGCTCATCGCTCCTCCCCGGCAACGCCGGCGCGTTTCATAAGCGAACGCAATGCCTTGTCCATCTCCTGCGGCGAGGAAACCCTCGTCTTGGGAGTCGCGAACAAGATGATGTCATAACCCGCAACGGGAAATCCACAGCTGCGGGCGGCCTCGCGCATCACACGCTTAGATCGGTTGCGCACGACAGCACAACCGAGTCGTTTAGCACCAACGAAGGCGACCCTTCCGGAGTCGCCTTCGCCAACCGATTCACATATGGTCATTCGAATCAGAGGGTGATTGAAACGACGCCCCTGACTGAACACATGCTCGAAATCTTGCCGAGACTTAATAGTCTTCATGCGAGATGTGTGTATCGCTGCTAGACAGTGAGACGCTTGCGGCCCTTGGCGCGACGACGGGCGAGCACGGCACGACCACCCTTAGTGGCCATACGGGCACGGAAGCCATGGGTCTTGGCACGCTTACGCTTATTAGGCTGATACGTACGCTTCATCTTAAGTTCCTCCTGCTGCATTTCGAGTGTCCGCGGGGCGCGGACGCAGATATAGACACGTGAGCTTGAAGATTGTAGGGAAATCAATGTTCAAATGTCAAGAAATCAAAGGTAAAAGGTTGCAAAGAGTACACGGTTCCCCCATAAGAAGAACCGGCATTTGAGGCAGCAGGAAACTTTTCACGAAATTTCATCGAGTTTTCAACAGGTCGTGTTGGAAATGTTGAGAACTTTTCGTCCGTTTTCCAAAGTTTTCAACATGTTTTGAAAACTTGTCGAAAGATGAGAAACATTGCGCGGTGAGCTACTATTTGTTCAAAACCTTTTGAAAGATTGCGAGCGGCATGTCTGACGACTTCTACACCATGGTCGATTCCGGTGATCCGGCACCCGACAACGAGCACATCACCGGCGCGCGCGAAAAACGCAACGAGGGTGAGCAGGTCACCGCACAAGCACCAAAGGCCATGTATGCAGCGCGCATCGCGGTCTACGATGACATGCTGTCGACACCGCGTGTCATCGTCATCGAACCGCAAGACGTCCGTACCTACCTGGAAGAGACAACCAACACCGTCTACCGGTGCATGAAAGAGCAGGGAGGACGCATCTCGCTGATGGTTATCCGCGAGATTGTCGAAAACTTTATCCACGCGCATTTTGCAGAGCCCATCATCTCGATTCTCGACGGTGGCGATACCATCCGCTTTGCCGATCAGGGCCCGGGCATCGACGACAAAGAGCGCGCCTTCGATTTTGGCGTAACCAGCGCAAACAGCAAGATGAAACGGTATATCCGCGGTACCGGTGCCGGATTTCCCATGGTACAGGAGTACCTGGAAAACGCCGGCGGCGCCGTCTCCATCGAGGACAACATGGGCAACGGCACCGTCGTGACGGTAAGCCTGAACCCCAAGCGCGTGCAGGAAATCGAGCGTGCCGGCGGGCGCGGGGCAGCCGTGCGGCCCGAGACGGAGCAGACGGCATATCCCCTATCCAGCACGTTTGCGCAGCAGCCCGCGGCGCAGCAGATGCAGCAGCCCGTGGCACACATGCAGCAGCCTGGAAGTTTTCCCATGCAAGACCCCCAAGCACCGCTGGGCAACGCAATGCAAAACATACCGGAGAGCATAGGCTCGGCAGATCTGGACACAGGCACCGTGCAGCAGACAGCGGCCATGCCAAACGCCCCGCAAATGGGCTACCAACCGTACCCGCAAGGGTATCCTCCCCAATATATGCCGCAGCAGGGATACGCCCAGCCGTATCCCCAACAGCATCTTCAGGGATACCAGCAGCCGTACCAACAAATGCCCCAGGCGCAGTACAACCCATGGGCCCAGCAGATGCCTCCGCAGTCTTACCAACAGTGGCCGCAAAGTTTTCAACAGCAGCCGCTGCCCATGCAGAGTTCTCAACAACCAGCAGCTCAAATGATGTATCCTAATGCGGCGAATCAATATGCACAGCCGCAGCAAAACGTATTTGTGAGCGAGCGCGGCGAAGCGGCACTGGGCTATCTGGCTCAAAACCAGGAGTGTGGCGCAACCGACCTGGCGCGGGCGTTTGGAAACTCAGCGCCCACGTGGTCGCGAACGCTCAACGACTTGGCGCAGGCCGGCTTGGTCATCAAACATGGCCAGAAATATCATCTGACCGAGATAGGCAGCGCTCGCGTGCGAGCCCAAAGGTAAGGAACGGGAGAAACAGTGGACGAGGAAGCAAGCATCATCCTGGGAGATGCCATCGCCTTTTGTCAGCGCGACGGCCAAGATGCACGCCTCATCAATATGCTGGGACAATCGCGCGCCGTGAGCCTGACCGAGGACACTCTGACGATTGAGGCACCTTCACGCTTTGCCATCGCTCAGCTCAAAAAGCATCAGCCGACCATCGAGGCCTATCTGGAAGAGATCGCCTTTGCGCCGATCGCGCTCAATATCGTGGCGCCGCAAGGCGCCGCGGCAAATACGGCCCCGATCGCTCACCCGGTAGCGACTGCCACCGCAGCGGCAACGGCGGCGCCCGAGCCTCAACGCGACGATGTTTCCCGTGAAACTATGACAACGCTGACGGGCGCTTCGGTCACACCGGCAGTAGAGCCAGTCCCCTCGCCCATCCCGACCGCCACGCATATGCCCGTCGCACATGAGGCGACACCCGGCGAGGAATCGGGCATTGCAATCAAAAACACGTTGTCCGCCGACGATTTCCGCCGCATGATGACCCAAATGAATGGCAGGCCGCCGGCGAAAAGCGCGAGTTCGTCCGCAGCACCGGCAGCGCCTTCGGCGGCGGCCACGGCGGCAGTCGAGAAAAACACGGACGGGGCACCCCTCGCAGCGAATTCGAAATTCACGTTTGAGAACTTCGTCTTCGGACCGGAGAACAGCCTTGCCTATCGATCGGCGCTCAAGTTCGCCATGCTTGCAGACACGCCCGGTACCTGCACGTCGCTGTTCATCTACGGCAAATCGGGCCTGGGTAAGACACACCTGCTGCTCGCCATCAAAAATGAGCTGGCAGAGAAATCGCCCGAGATCAAGGTGAAGTACGCCAATTCGCAGGCATATCTGGACGACTTGATGACGGAATTCGACCGCCAAAAGAAGAGCAATGCCCCCATTATGCAGGCGTACCACGGCGTCGACGTGCTTATCATCGATGACATCCAGAACATCATCGGCAAGCGAGCGAGCGTGGATTACTTCTTCCAGTTGATGGACGAATTTATCCGTAACAACAAGAAGGTCGTGATCGCCGCCGACCGCGCTCCCAAGGACCTTAATATGGACGAGCGCCTGACCAGTCGCTTTAATGCCGGCCTGCTGTGCCTGGTGGCGGAGCCCAGCTACGAGATGAAATATAAGATTTTGCAGCGTTATTACGAGAACACGATCGCCGCCGCACCCGAGGCGGGCAACGACTCGCTGTTGGCGGCCTACGGGGGCGGCGGCGGACATCTGACCGACGCGCACTTTAAACACATGGCCGAGGTCTCGGGCACCAACATCCGCGAGCTCGAGAGCTTTTGCGAGCGTTGTGCCGGCGAAGCGGGCGATCGCGAGCGCGAGGGCGGGGAGCTCACCTTTGACGACATCGACGTCATCGCCAACCAGTACTTCGACACATCGGCCAAGAAGATCAATGTGCAGACGGTCCAGTCCGTCATCGAAGAGCAATACGGTGTGACGCACGAGGAACTCATCGGGCCTCGCCGCAACGCCAATATCGCCAAGGCGCGCCATATCGCTATCTACCTGGCGATCGAGATGTGCGAGATGACGACAACGGCCGTGGGCGCCGAGTTTGGCAACCGCAACCACTCGACCGTCAGCACGAGCTATAAAAAGGTTCAGAAGATGATTCAGGAAGACCGGACTGTTACCGAAGACCTCAAGTCGCTGCGCGATAAAATTACACTGCGCTCGTAGGTAAATGGACACACCTGTTGAAAACTTGTCGAAACGGCGGTTATAAGCTGTCAAAAACTCGAGCCGCGGTAATGAAAAGTTATGCGCAGGTTTTGAACGTGGAAAACATGCCCGGTTGCACACAGGTTCCTGTCGATTCTCTTTTTAGGGCTGACCAGCACGTTTAGGAGTAATCAACAGTTTCGTCAGTACTATTACTATTATTAAGATATTTATATCTATAGAAAGGTATTAAAAGATGAAGTTCACCGTCAGCCAGAGCTCGCTTACGCAAGCCATCGGCGTCGTTATGAAAGGCGTCGCTTCGGCATCCACCCTTCCCATTCTGTCGGGCGTGCTCGTTAAGGCACAAGACGGCATCTTGGAATTCCAGACCTCAAACTACACCATCTCGATTCGTCACCGCATTGCGGCTCATGTCGAAGAGGAGGGCGAGATGGTGATCCCCTGCAAGATGCTCTCCAACATCACCAAGACCCTTCCCGATGCCCCGGTCACCTTTGAGCTGTCCGAGCGTCAGGTTTTGATCGGCTGCGAGAAGAGCTCTTTCCGCCTCAACACGCTCGATGCCAACGACTTTCCCGAGTTCCCGGCATACGCCATCGAGAGCGCCGTCGAGCTGCCGACCGATATCCTGTCCGAAATGGTCGGTCGTGTATGGCGCGTCACCTCGACTGACAAGGCTCGCCCCATCCTGGGTGGCGTGCACATGAAGGTCGAGAACAACACCGTGCGCCTGGTGGCGACCGACTCCTTCCGTCTGGCCGTATGTGACACCCAGGTCGAGACCTCGACGCTCGAGGGCTCTTTTGAGCTCAATGTGCCTGCCGACGCCTTCAACGACGCGCTGAACATCATGGCCAGCCAGGCGACCATCATGATTGGCGCCACCGACACCCAGGTTGTCTTTGAGGCCGGCAACACCACCTACGTGTCGCGCCGCATAGAGGGCGTGTATCCCAATTACAAGCAGCTCATCCCCGATTCGTGCGTGACGAGCGTCAAGATCGACGTCGCCGCCTTTAACGCCGCCCTTAAGCGTGTGGCCGTTATCGCGAGCGCCAACCCCGCTGTCAAGTTTGAGATCGATGTCGAGAACGGGCAGATGGGCCTGTCCTCCATTTCCAATGACCAGGATCTGGCACAGGAGACGATCGATGTCGAGGCCGAGGGCGAGTCGGGCACCATCGCCTTCAACTACCACTACATCTTTGGCTGCCTCAATGCCCTGTCCAAGGAGAAGGAGATCACGCTGGAGCTCAAGAGCTATTCGCAGGCTGGCATCTTCAAGTCCTACGACAAGATCAACTACCTGTACCTGGTCATGCCGGTGCGCATCTAGCACTGCCCATGACCATGTACGCACGCGATCTTTCCGTTGCGCGCTATCGCAGCTTCGACAGTTACCGTCTTGCTCTGAGCGACGGTGTGACCGTGCTCGCGGGCCCCAACGCCGCGGGAAAGACCAACCTCATAGAGGCGCTGCAGCTGCTGACGAGCGGCGCCTCGTTTAGGCATCCGACCGCAGCCGAGCTCGTGCACGACGGCGCGGGCTCATGCAAGGTCGAGCTGAGGCTCGAAGGCGATGGGCGCGTACTGGACATGGGGCTGAGCGTGGAAGACGGCAAGCGTTCGTTTAGCCGCAACGGCAAGCGCTGCGCTGCGTCCGGCGTGCGCGGGGTGCTGCCGAGCGTTCTGTTTTGCCCGGACCACCTGGATATGGTCAAGCGGGGTGCCATCGAGCGCCGTACCGCACTTGATGACTTTGGCGTTCAGCTGAGCGCGCGCTATGCCGATTTGGCTAGTGCCTACGGGCGCTGCGTGAGCCAGCGCAATGCCCTGCTCAAGGAGACCTGGTGCTGCCGCGAGATGCTCGGCGCCTGGAACGAATCGCTCTCCCGCGCCGGTTCGGCCCTGCTCGTGCATCGTCTAGCCCTGCTCGACCGGCTGTCGGGCCATGTGCGCGACGCCTATGGCCGCGTGGCATCTGGCGAGCCCGCCGGCGTGTCCTATGTGTCCACGCTTGGCGACCTGCCTCGCATCGAGGATCGCGGCGAGCTCAGGGGCTGGGCGTATGAGCACATGCTCTCGGCGCTCGACGAGCGCGCCGACGAGGAGATCCGCCGCGGCGTGACGCTCGTGGGTCCGCATCGCGACGAGATTGAGTTTTCCGTCGCGGGTCGATCGGCCCGTTCATTTGCCAGCCAGGGCCAGCAGCGAACGCTGGTGCTTGCCTGGAAGGTGGCAGAAGTGGCCGTGGCGCGTGATATCCTGGGCACCGCGCCGCTGCTGCTTTTGGACGACGTGATGAGCGAGCTCGACGCCGGGCGGCGAGGCGCTTTTCTGCAGCTGATCGGTGATGATATCCAGACAGTCATAACCACCACCAATCTGGGGTATTTTACCGATGACCTGCTTGATCGAGCCAAGGTGGTGAGCATGGGTGAGACGTGCTAATTACGAGCGCGCGAACGGAACGGTTGCCTTCGGCGGCTTTTTGGATGCCGAGCGTCAGCGCGTCCTGGCGGCCGCGACACCTGAGCGCCGCGCGCAAATGGAGGCTGCAGAGGTGTCCCGTGCGGTCTATCACGCCTGGAATACAGTGTGCTCGGGCACGCGCGAGGGACGCCATGTGACGGGCCTGCGCTACCTGCCCGAGTCCAACGAGCTGCTGGTGTACCTCGATTCGCCCTCATGGACGCAGGAGATGACACTTTTGCGCGAGATCATCCGCGCGCGCATGGAACGTGCCGGTGCGCACGTCGACGGCCTGGTGTTCAAGACGACCGCCCCCGGCCACACACCGCCCGCTGCCAAAGAGCGCCTGCGCCCGGCCCTGGCCGAGCGCCCGCCGGCTCCGCATGCCGACCTAAGCGATGCCGAGCGTGCCGGCATCGAGCACCAAGTGGCACCTATCGAGGACCAAAAACTGCGCGAGGCCCTCGAGAACGCCATGAGAGCCAGTGCCGAGTGGGCCAAGGGCGTGCAGGGCAAAAAAGAGCCTTAAATCGCATCTGGTGGCCTTGTAGAGCCAAATGCCCTCGTTCCCGAGGGTATTTTTTTACGATAAACTAGTAAGGCTGTACACATTTTCTTAACTGAAGGAGGACGTGTGGCAAACGAAAACGATTACGATGGCGGCGAGATTAAGATTCTCGAAGGTCTCGAGGCCGTTCGTAAGCGCCCGGGCATGTACATTGGCTCGACGAGCGCCAGCGGTCTTCATCACCTGGTGTGGGAGATCGTTGACAACTCCGTCGACGAGGCCATGGCCGGTTTCTGCACCGAGATTCAGGTGACGGTCCACGCCGACAACTCCATCACGGTCGTCGACAACGGCCGCGGCATCCCCGTCGACGAGCATCCTATCAAAAAGATCCCGACGCTCGAGGTCGTCATGACGATCCTGCACGCCGGCGGTAAGTTCGATAACTCGGCCTACAAGGTCTCGGGCGGCCTGCACGGCGTGGGCATCTCCGTCGTCAACGCCCTGTCCAAGCGTGTGGTCGTACAGGTATGCCGCGACGGCAACATCTACGAGATGGAGTTTTCGCGCGGCAAGACCGTCAAGAAGATGGAGGTCGTGGGCACTTCGGAGACGACGGGTACCACTGTCAGCTTCTGGCCCGACGACGAGATCTTCGAGACCTGCATCTACGATTTCGACACGCTGCACAACCGTCTGCAGGAGACGGCATTCCTCAACAAGAACCTCAAGATCGTGCTGACCGACGAGCGCGAGGCGACTCCCCATGTGGAGGAGTTTTGCTATGCCGGCGGCATCATCGACTTCGTCAAGTTCCTCAACGAGGGCAAGGATGTCCCCGAGGCCTTTAAGGACCCCATCTATATTGAGGGCAAATCGGATCCGGATGCGCCCGTGACCAAGATGGGCGAGGTCGAGGTGTCCTTGCAGTGGAATAGCGGCTACGGCGAGAACGTCATGTCGTTTGCCAACGACATCTACACCCCCGAGGGCGGCATGCACCTCGAGGGCTTCCGCACCGCACTCACCCGCGTGATTAACGATTACGCTCGCAAGCAGAACCTGCTCAAGGAAAAAGACGCCAACCTGACCGGTGACGATGTGCGCGAGGGCCTATCGGCCGTTATCTCGGTCAAGCTGCCCGATCCGCAGTTTGAGGGCCAGACCAAGGCCAAGCTCGGCAGCTCCTATATGCGCGCGCTGACGCTCAAGATCGTGACCGACGGCCTTGCCGATTACCTCGAGGAGCATCCCAAGCCCGCTCGTGAGATCGTCAAGAAGGCCCAACAGGCCTGCAAGGCGCGCAACGCCGCCCGCAAGGCGCGCGAGGCGACCCGCCGCAAGAGCCTGCTCGAGACGGCGTCGCTGCCCGGCAAGCTCGCCGACTGTTCGGTGCGTGACGCCGAGTTGACTGAGCTCTTTATCGTAGAGGGCGACTCGGCAGGCGGCTCGGCCAAGGACGGCCGCCGCCGAGACATCCAGGCGATTCTGCCCCTGCGCGGCAAGATTTTGAACGTCGAGCGCGTGGGCGACCACCGCGCGTTCTCGAGCGACACCATTCAATCGCTTATCACCGCGATCGGCTGCGGCGTCACGACGAGCGCCGGTGACGGTGGCGACTTCGACATTACCAAGGCGCGCTACCACAAGATCATCATCATGACCGATGCAGACGTCGACGGTGCGCATATCCGCATCCTGCTGCTGACGTTCTTCTACAAGTACATGCGCCCGTTGATTGATGCTGGCTACATTTACGTCGCTTGCCCGCCCATCTTTGGCATTAAGGTGCGCAACAAGATTCACTACGTGTATCCCAACGGCCGCCAGCCCGAAGACGAGATCCTGCGCGACACCATCCAGAGCCTGGGACTGAACCCCGACGACAACGACGAGGACGGCAAGGCCAAGGACGGCAAGATCACCAAGAAGCGCAAGGGCTACACCGTCCAGCGCTACAAGGGCCTGGGCGAGATGGACCCCAAGCAGCTTGCCTCGACGACGATGGACCCCAAGACCCGCATTCTGCAGCGCGTGTCGATCGAGGACGCCGTGGTGGCGGACCGCGCCGTGCGCGAACTGATGGGTTCCGAGGTCGGCTATCGCCGCGAGTACATTGAAAAGCACGCCCACGACGCACGCTTCTTAGATGCCTAACCTGTTCGGCTTTCCCAGCCACCGCACCTTCGCCCTCAATCCTCTTTCGGGCGAATCTGCGGCGCCTGGGAAACCAAGGAGGGTTATCCGGCATTCCCGGTAATCCGTCTCCGTGGTAGGGAACTAATGGACCACGCAAACCATGAGGAGGTAACGTGGCAGACGATATCAACAATAACGATGGTGTGGACGAGGCCGGCGACGCCGGCATGCCCGACGATCTGAAGCGCCTGCTCGCCCGCGCCGAGCAGGGTGAGGATGGCAACCCGGATTCCTATAACCCCGACGCCGAGGACGAAGAAGAGGATGACGACGCCGAGCTCGAGGAGAGCTTTGGCGAAGTCGACCGTGGTGCCTCGGCCGGCGAGGATATCAACGGCGGACAGCTCCAGATTTCGGAGTTTGGCCGCGAGATGAAGCAGTCGTTCATCGAGTACTCGATGTCGGTCATCACGGCGCGCGCCCTGCCGGACGTGCGCGATGGCTTAAAGCCGGTGCACCGTCGCATCCTGTACGCAATGAACGAGAGCGGCATCTACCCCAACCGTCCGCACAAGAAGTCGGCCTGGACGGTCGGC
Organism: Collinsella sp. BIOML-A6; assembly: GCF_009875845.1. Taxonomy (NCBI): domain Bacteria; kingdom Bacillati; phylum Actinomycetota; class Coriobacteriia; order Coriobacteriales; family Coriobacteriaceae; genus Collinsella; species Collinsella sp. BIOML-A6. The sequence continues at coordinate 28,074 of NZ_WWSL01000010.1, read as the reverse complement.
GAAGTTATCGGTAAGTACCATCCGCACGGCGACTCCGCGGTCTATGAGGCCATGGTCCGCCTGGCGCAGTGGTTCTCCATGCGCACGCCGCTCATCGACGGTCACGGCAACTTCGGCAACATCGACGGCGACGGCGCCGCCGCCATGCGTTACACCGAGAGCCGCTTGGCAAAGCCCGCCATGGAACTCCTGCGTGACCTGCAGAAGGATACCGTCGACTGGCAGCCCAACTACGACGAGTCGCTCGCCGAGCCCCAAGCGCTGCCCGCGCGCTTCCCCAACCTGCTGGTCAACGGCAGCCAGGGCATCGCCGTCGGCATGGCCACCAACATCGCCCCGCACAACCTCACCGAGGCGATCGAGGCCACCTGCTACCTGATCGACAACCCCGACGCCACCGTCGACGAGCTCATGCAGATCATGCCCGGTCCGGACTTCCCCACCGGTGCCATCATCATGGGCAGCGCCGGCATCAAGCAGAGCTACGAGACCGGCCGCGGCTCCATCACCGTGCGCGCCAAGGCTCATGTGGAGTCCACCAAGACCGGCCGTAGCCGCCTAGTCTTTACCGAGATTCCCTACATGGTCAACAAGGGCACCCTGCAGGAGAAGATCGCCCAGCTCGTCAACGACAAGCGCATCGAGGGCATCTCGGATATGCGCGATGAGTCAAACCAGAAGGGTATCCGTCTGGTCATCGAACTCAAGAAGGGCGTCATCCCGCAGGTCGTGCTTAACAACCTGTACAAGTACACCTCGCTGCAGACGACCTTCGGCGCCAACAACCTGGCGCTTGTCAACGGCGTCCCCAAATGCCTGAGCCTGCGCGAGATGCTGCAGCACTATATCGACCACCAGGTCGATGTCGTCACCCGCCGCACCCGCTTTGACCTCAAGAAGGCCCAGGCGCGTGCCCATATCCTCGAGGGCTACCTGATGGCTCTCGACCATATCGACGAGGTCATCAGCATCATCCGCTCCTCGCAGACCGACTCCGAGGCCAGCAGGCGCCTGATCGAGCGCTTTGACTTTACGCCCGAGCAGACTACGGCCATCCTCGAGATGAAGCTGCGCCGCCTGACCGGCCTGGAGCGCGACAAGATTCAGGAAGAGCTGGACGGCTTGCGCCGCGCCATCGCCTACTACGAGGACCTGTTGGCGCACGAGGAGAAAATCCTGGGCGTCATCAAGGAAGAGATGCGCGAGATTTCCAAGAAGTTCGGCGACAAGCGCCGTACCGAGATCAGCCATGTCGAGAAGGACCTGGACGTCGAAGATCTGATTGCCGACGAGGACATGGTCGTGACCATCACCCACACCGGCTACGTTAAGCGTATCCCGGTGGCCGCCTACCGTGCCCAAAAGCGCGGTGGCAAGGGCGTGTCGGGCGTCAACCTCAAAGAGGACGACGTCATCGACGAGATGTTCATCGCGTCCACGCACGAGTACGTGCTGTTCTTCTCGAGCAAGGGCAAGGTCTATCGCCTGAAGGTGCACGAGCTGCCGGTGGGTACGCGCCAGGCGCGCGGTACCGCGATCGTCAACCTGCTGCCCTTCGAGGAGGGCGAGAAGATCGCGAGCGTCATCAGCTGCCGCGAGTTCCCAGCCGACGAGTACCTGATGTTTGCCACCAAGAGCGGCATGGTCAAGAAGACCGTGATGAGCGCATATGACCGCAGCCGTCGCGACGGCCTGATCGCTATCAACCTGCGTGACGACGACGCGCTGCTGAACGTGCGCCGCGTGCGCGAGGGCGACAAGATTATCCTGGCCACCACCGCGGGCAAGGCGATCATGTTCTCCGAGGAGCAGGTGCGCGCCACCGGCCGCGATACCAGCGGCGTTCGCGGTATTGGTATGAAGGACGGCGTGAGCGTTCTGGGCATGGAAGTCACTAACGGCAACGGCGATCTGTTCGTCATCACCGAGCGCGGCTACGGCAAGCGCACGCCGGTCGCGGACTACCCGGAGCAGAATCGCGGCGGCCAGGGCGTCTACACCATCCAAATGACCGAGCGTAAGGGTAACCTCGCGGCCATGAAGACGGTGGGCCCGCAGCACGAGCTGTTCATCGTGACGGAGGGCGCGACGGTCATTCGCGTCAAGACCGACGAGATCAGTCAGACCGGCCGTGCCACCCAGGGCGTCAAGATGATGACCGTCGACGACAACGACCGCATCTGCGCCGTGGCCCGCATGACGGCCGCCAAAGAGAAGCCCGAGGGCGAAGGTTCCGAGGCCGCAGCCGACACCGAAGAGGCTCCAGTCGACCTAGGCGACGACAACGACATGCCAGAGGATCTCCTCGACGAGTAAGTAGTCCTCTCCGGTCAAAAACATCAGACCCCATATATCGGCGGTCGGCGCACTGCGCGCCGACCGCTTTTTTGACAAGCTTGGAACCCCGTGTCAGACGGCTGGGCGAGATGGGTTAGGTTTGTCGCGAGTTCCGCACGCAAAGAAGGCCACTTAATGTGGCCTTCGTCTTGCGCAGGACTGCCCGAGCAGCAAACCTAACCCATCTCGCCCAGCCGTCTGACACGCCCTCCAAAGATTTTCAAAAAAGTTGTTGACGCGCGCGTAACGACTCGTCTAATATATCCCTTGCGCGATGGACCTGTAGCTCAGTTGGTTAGAGCGTCCGGCTGATAACCGGGAGGTCACAAGTTCGAATCTTGTCAGGTCCACCACTTTCTTTCGCAATAAACACCCCAGCGAGAGCCGAGTCGCCGCTGGGGTGTTTATTACTGTCTCCGTGGGGGTTTAGCTCAGCTGGGAGAGCGCGGGCTTTGCAAGCCTGAGGTCAGGGGTTCGATCCCCCTAACCTCCACCATGATGGACCTGTAGCTCAGTTGGTTAGAGCGTCCGGCTGATAACCGGGAGGTCACAAGTTCGAATCTTGTCAGGTCCACCATCAAAACTGTGAAGAGCCCTGGGGCGTTGCCTCGGGGCTTTTTTCTTGTCTGTGATAAATCTCATTTTGGTTTTGTGTGCTGTGCGAAAGATTGGGTAGTATAGCTATTCAATGCGGCGGGCTGCCGTGTGTTAACCGCTACGTACCGGAGGTGTTCCATGGTTCGTGTCGACATAGAGACTATCGTCATGGCCGCCGGTCCCGTGCCATCGCTTATCGTGCTTCGCGAGCGCTGCAGCAAATCGGACTCGCCCGCGCCACTGCGTTCCCTTTCCATTCAGACTGGTTCGTTTGAAGCTGCTGCCATTAGCCGCGGCATCGATAGCGGCCGCGCCGAGCGCCCGATTACCCATGACCTGCTGCTCGATACTGTTAGCGCCCTGGGCGCCAAGCTCGAGCGCATCGAGATCGTTCGCGCCGAGCCGCCGGTGTTCTACGCGATGATCGTCGTACTGGCCGATGGTGACGAGCGCAAGATCGACGCCCGTCCCAGTGATGCCATTGCCCTTGCCGTGCGCAGCAATGCCCCCATGTTTGTGGAAGACGACATCATGAATCGCCTGGGCACTGTTTCTACCCATGCCGAGGAAGTCGACGACGAGCAAGAGTTCGAGAAGTTCGACGAGTTCGTCCATACGCTTTCCCCCGATGATTTCTAAATGCGGGGCGGCCAGGTTGCTGAGCGTTCGCTGATGGCCGGCGGCATGTCTGCCGAGGCGGCGGCTATCGCGCGTGAAGCCCAGATGCGCTCGGAGGCATCCGAGGCGGCTCGCATTGCCTATGTGACGCAGGCCCGCACGCTTCGCGAGCGCCGCGGCTCGTTTATCAAGATGGTTGTCATCTCCGTCCTTGTCGCGGCAATCTGCTCGCGCCTTCGTGGTACAGTTGGTGCGCTTGGGTTTTCGATCTCTACGGGCCTGGTGATCTGGGGTGTGGTCGACGCGGTAATGCTGACTAGTCAGATCAAGGTGCTCGACAAGCGCGCGATGGATATGATGCGCGCCCGTGACGCTGCCGCTAAGATCGCCGCCGAGGCGCAAGAACTGTAACGACGCCGGACTCGATGGGAAGGTCTAAAGATGGCACAGGATATGCAGGACGCCGGTAACGTCTCCGCCGAGCTCGACGCCATGGTGTGCGATCTGATCGGCGCCTTCTTGGACGACCTGGCCGCGGGCGAGAACCCGGGCGTGGTCGTGGCAATCGAGGACGCTGCTTCCAACCGATATCTGGCGGCGCTCGACGAGGACGGCGAAGAGGCGTGCCTGGAGGCGGCCACCAACTTTATCTCCGAGCACAAGATGGGCCTTAAGGACGAGGGTCTGGGCCGCATCGCCCGTTACGCCATCGGCTACACCGGTTGTGTCGAGATCGATGGCGGCTACCATGACGCCCTGCTCGTGAGCTTCTTCGAAACCACGCTCGAGAGCGGTTTTTCGGCATATGTGCTGTATGAGGGCATGGGTGCCGGCGATGGTTTTATGTGGAGCGACCCTGAACCTGCAGGTGAGGAAACCCCTCTTATCTAAAATCGCTAAAATAAACGAGTTTTCGGTAAAAGGCTCAATATTCCCGCTGAGCGTTGCGTTGCTGGGCGGGTCGCATACGCGTGCCGTTTGTATATGGATAGAAGATAGGGGAACTACATGCGCGTAGACAATCTGAGGAACATCGCCATCATCGCCCACGTCGATCACGGCAAGACGACGATGGTCGACAAGCTCCTGCGTGCCACGGACGCCTTCCGTGCCAACCAGCAGGTCGAGGACCGCGTCCTGGATTCCAACGACCAGGAGCGCGAGCGCGGCATTACGATTCTCGCCAAGAACATCTCTATCGAGTACAAGGACGTTAAGATCAACGTCATCGACACCCCGGGCCACGCCGACTTTGGCGGCGAGGTCGAGCGCGTGCTGCGTATGGCCGACGGCGCCCTGCTGCTGGTCGACGCTTTTGAGGGCCCCATGCCCCAGACCCGCTTCGTGCTGCGTCACGCTATCGACACCGGCCTTAAGATCATGATCGTCATCAACAAGATCGATCGTCCGGGCGCAAACCCCGAGAAGGCCTACAACGACTGCCTGGACCTCATGGCCGACCTGGGTGCCACCGACGACCAGCTTGAGTTCGCCATGGAGCACGTGGTCTACGCCAGCGCCATGAATGGCTTTGCCCGCCTTGACCCCAACGACGGCAACATGGACATGTACCCGCTGCTCGACATGATCATCGACGATATGCCCGCGCCCGAGGTTGACGAGAACGCCCCGCTGGCCATGCAGTGCGTGACCATCGACCACTCCAACTTCGTTGGCCGTATCGGCATCGGTCGCGTGTACTCCGGCACCATCCACCAGGGCGACCAGATCCTGGTTGTCAAGAACGACGGCTCCAGCGCCACCTCTACCGTCAAGCAGCTCTTTACCTTCGACTACCTGGGCCGCACCGAGTGCCAGGAAGTCGGCGCCGGTGACATCGCCGCCGTCGTGGGCATCGACCGCACCGATATCGGCGATGTCTACACCGATCCCGAGAACCCCGTCGAGCTCGAGCCCATCGAGATTGACCCGCCGACCCTGTCCATTGTCTTTGAGGCTTCGACCTCCCCGCTCGTCGGTCGCGACGGCGACATCGTGGGCGCCCGTCAGCTCAAGGAGCGCCTGTTCAACGAGGCCGAGAACAACGTGACCATGAAGATCGAGGAGCTCGAGGACAAGAGCGGCGTCGAGGTCTCGGGTCGCGGCATTCTGCACCTGTCCGTCCTGATGGAGTCCATGCGCCGCGAGGGCTTTGAGTTCCAGGTCGGCCGTCCCCGCGTTCTGTTTAAGAAGGACGAGAACGGCAACAAGATGGAGCCCGTCGAGCAGGCCGTCGTCGAGTGCCCGGACGAGTACTCGGGCAAGGTCGTTGAGGTCTTCGGTACCTCCGGCGGCATCATGACGAGCATGGATACCTCGGGCATCGTGACGCACCTCGAGTTTAAGATCCCGACCCGCGGCATCATGGGTCTTAAGAACCGCATCATGAACGTCACTCACGGCGAGGGCGTGTTCTACCACACCTTCCTGGAGTACGGCCCCTACGCCGGCGAGATCGGCAACCGTCAGAACGGCGCCATGATCTCCATGACCACCGAGAAGGCCGTTGCCTACGCTCTGGGTACGCTGCAGGAGCGCGGCCAGCTGTTTGTTGAGCCGGGCACCGAGTGCTACGAGGGCATGATCGTGGGCGAGCGCAGCAAGGCTGGCGACATGGTCGTCAACATCGCCCGTACCAAGAACCTGGGCAACCAGCGTTCCTCGACCTCCGATATCTCCGTCCAGCTGGTGCCGCCCCGCACCTTCTCGCTGGAGGAGGCGCTGGAGTACATCGCCGACGACGAGCTGGTAGAGATCACTCCCAAGAACATCCGCCTGCGCAAGCGTCTGCTCAACGCCACCGACCGCAAGAAGGCAGCCGTCCGCGCTGGCCAGGTAAACAAATAAGCGCTGGGTTTTATAGCGTCTAACAAGAAAGGACGTCGACCGCGATGGTCGGCGCCCTTTTTGGTGCAAGGGGCAGGTTCGTTTGCGCCGCCACAAAGGTGCTTGGCATCTTTGTGGCGGTTAGCTGCTAAGCGGTGGGGAGTCCCGGCGTGTTAGTCGGCTGCTGCGGCTTGAGGCGGGCGTTGCGCCAGATGATTTGGATAACGTAGCCGAGCATAAAGACAAAGGCCACGCCGCTGATGAAGCCGCCTACGAGGGGAAGCCCTGTGAGGGCGCCTGCGGCGATGCCACCCACGGCTGCCATGGCGTAGCGGTTTTGGCTGTGTCCGACCATGCGGGCGATCGCGCACCCCGCAAAGGCGCTCGACACCAATGCGATGCCGATAACGCCGCACATGAGGGCTCCGGCAAGCGACAGGCCAGCGATAGAGATAATCAACAGTAGGACGGCGGGGGCTATAGCAATCGTACCCAGAAGACCGCTCACCCACAGGGGCGTGGGGCGCTGGTGGAGCATGCCGGCGGCGCTGGCGGTCGCGCGCGGAAAGACGAGCTCGAGTAGCAGGGCGACAAAGCAGGTCGAGAGTGCCGCGGCGACGATACCGCCGATGACATCGTTAACGGTGGAAGTATCTTCGTTCTCGGTGCGGTCGATCTTGAGCGCGCCGACTTCGGCTCCCGCGGCGCGCTCGGGGTCCTCGGAGACGTGCGCGTTCACGGTGCCGGTGATGTGGGCGTTCTTGCCTAGGATGAGTTTGTCGGCCCAAACCTCGACATCGCCCTCGACGGTGCCATCGATGGTCACCGTGTCGCCCGCGAGCGCTGCCGACTTGGTAGAGCCGCGCAGGGCAACCGTCTCGCCCATCGCGTAAAAACAGTTGGCGGTGCTACCGGTGTTGAGCACGACATGCTGACCGGCTACCGTCACGCTGCCATCGATTGCGGTTTTGGAGATATCGATGGTGCGCGCCGCCAGGCGAATAGCGCCGCCTACGGTGCAGTCGCGAATCGATAGGCTCTCGCCCGCCGCGATAATATCGCGGCCGATGGAGGCATCGTCTAGGTTAAGGCTTTGGCCGGCCCAGTACAGGTCACCCTCGGCGCTGGACGGATCCGAGTCAGCTTCGGTTGCAAGTACGTTGCCGGCGGTGTCTGTGCCGGCGAACGACGCCGTGGGAAGTGCAGTGAGCGCCAGCGCGATGAGCGCGAATGCCATAAGCAGGCAGCGACGCATCTTGTGTGACGGCGCCGCCGCGGTTTGATTGAAAGCCATGGTTGATCCTTTTGCTAGGTGTTCGGCATATACCTAACATGGTACCCAACGCGCGGGCGCTCTAAAAGAACCTCTCGGTTGCATTTCGAAGGATGGGCCCGCGCCACCTATTTTTTGCGGTGCAAAAAGCGTGCGATGTCTTCCTCGGTGGGGCTTTTGATGTCAAAGCGCAGCGAGAGCCAGCGCAGACCCATGGTCACCGCGACGCACACGATGAGGGCGGTGATGTTGCTAACAAGTCCGCTCATGACGAGGCATACATAGCTTGCCGATCCGGCGATGGCCGCGATGGCATAAAAGTTAGTGCGTTGGAAAATACCCGGAACCACGCCCATAAAGCCGTCGCGCAACATGCCGCCACCCACCGCGGTGAAGAAGCCCATCATAATGCAAACGACGGGTGCAAATCCGTAGACCAGTGCTTTGTCCGCCCCGGTGGCGGCGTAGATACCGACCGAGATGATGTCGAGCAGGGGAATGAGTTTCTCGGGTTTATCGACGATTGCCGGGAAGATGTAGATGATGGCCGCCGTGGCAATGGAAAGTGGGAGTGCCATCGGCTGGTTGAGGATGTAGACGTTGCCCACCTGCAGTGTCATGTCGCGTAAAAGACCGCCGCCCAGACCGCAGACCACCGCGAGCGCGACCGCGCCCACCAGGTCGAGCTTGTGGGCGCGCGCGACCAGCACGCCCGAGATCGATGCCGCGACAACGGCGAACATCTCGAGCCAAAAGGGGGTAGCGACCATGGCATCCGAGGCATGTGAGGTAACGGTCAAAGCGGCGACGACGGGCAAGATGGAATCCTTCTGATTGCGAGTTTAGACAATGCCCGTACATAGTACATGGTTGGCGGACATCACGTCCTCATTCCTCGGCAAACGGTCGGCAGCGGATGCTGGCGTGGCATTGCTGGGATGCCAGGGGTCCAAAACATGTACGTCACCCTCCAAAAACGACATTTTTCGACATCTTTGGAGGCTGGCGTACATGTTTGGATTGAGCTCACAGCATGAGTGGATTGATTTACTCGCATCCGGTATATTTTCCCACTTCAACGGACATAAGAGTTGGATACCGGCTCAGAGCGAGAGGCCCTCAATGGATACCCCTGTTCTCATTTCGCATAAAACCGCATGGCTTGTCCATCATGCACCCCAGAATTTGGTTCAGTCTCTTGCGCGGCACGACTACCAGATAGGCGCACGAGGCATCTCCACCCAGCAACGCGTTGCGCGCATACGACAGGCCCTTACCGACTGCGGCATTCCGTCCGATATGCTCAAGACTATCGATATTTCGGTTGTATTCGAATTCGAGCGCATTCGCACCAAAGGTGTCATTTGCCACATTCTTGGACAAAATCTTCCCTACGAGCATATTGACGAGTTGACGCCCGGAATCTTCATCATCGACGAAGCCTTCACCTTCGTGCTCGCTGCCGAGTGGATGGATAGGATCGAATATCTCGAATATGGCTATGAAGTTTGCGGCGATTATCGCATGAGGCTCAATCCCGCCGACTCTTATACCGAGCAACCAGCCGCCACCTCCAAGAATGAAATAACCGAACTTCTCGATCGGCACCCCGGCAAACCCGGTGCCACACGTGCGCGGCTCGCGCTCAGGCACATCTACGATCACTCAACCTCGCCTATGGAGACCGCTTCGGCAATCGCCCTCTCGCTCCCAACAAGCGAAGGCGGCGTTGGCATTCGAGGTATCGAACTCAACAAACCGCTCGAGATTCCTCAACGTCTCTGGCATTGCGCCAAAGCTCGAACGCTCAAAATCGATGCGCTCGTTACCTACAAGCGCAGGGAGCTCGGTATCGAATATAAGGGCGGCTTTCACGACGAGGTCGAGCGAAAGGGAGCGGATGCGGAACGAGAGGCAGTTCTCTCCCAAATGGGATATCGAATCGTTACGCTCACTTCGGCTCAGTTCAGTAGTCAGCTCGCCTTTCACCGCGCCATGAACAACATCCGCGAAGCACTCGGCATGCCTCGCTGTACCGACACCGGGTACCAGAGAAAACAAAACGAACTGCGCAAGGCACTTATCCGCAACTGGAAAGGCGTGCGAGACGAGGAGACACCTTCCGAATAGTGCCACTCTCGTGAGCTCAATCCAAATGTGTACGTCAGCCTTCAAAGATGTCGAAAAACGTCGGTTTTGGAGGGTGACGTACATGTTTGGGGAAGCGTGGGATCGAGACGTATTTCGATAACAAAAAAGCCCCCAATATTGGGAGCTTTCTTAACCAAAATGGCGGAGGAGGAGGGATTCGAACCCTCGTGACCTTATACAGGCCAAACGGTTTTCGAGACCGCCGCATTCAACCACTCTGCCACCCCTCCGCATGGGGTAAAAACAAAGCAGGCTCGAAGGCCTGCTTTGGAATTAACTGGCGGAGAGTCAGGGATTTGAACCCTGGAGACGCTTTTGACGCCTACACGATTTCCAATCGTGCTCCTTCGGCCACTCGGACAACTCTCCGTTAAATGCGAAAGTTAGTATACACGAGGAATCGCAAGGTGCAAGCCGAAAACTTAGCATTTTTTAAAACGCTTGGCCGCACTTGGCGTTGCAGTGGGGTTTGAGGTGCCAAAAAACGGCTTCCGACCAGCGTGGTTGATCAACTCAATTGTTCAAAAAGGGTATTCATAAGCGACTTGGCAATGAATTTAAAAATCTTTGATTGGTGCTGTGGGCCACTGGTATGCATTTTGCGACCACAGCCTTGTGCCCGTTGACCTGCGGCTTGGCTCAGCTTGTCCCCGCGGCACCGTATCTTGTCCACAAATCCGTCAAGCATTTGGTCGGCATTTGGTTGGAATGCGCATGAAACACCGTGCGAGTATGGGCATATGTGGAGGTCATGAGGTTGTAGCTGCATATTCTTGCAGCCTAGGAGGTTGAAAGATATTATGACCAAGTCTTTTCCTGCTTCAGGCGCACCTTCACGACCTGAAGCCACATTTGCCCAGAGGAGGTGACAATATGAAGGCTTATGAACTGCTGTTCTTTGTTGACCCGTCGCTCGACCCCGAGACTCGTCTCGCTGTTATGAAGCGTATCGATACCACGATCGCTGAGGGCGCTGGCAAGGTCGACTCCGTTGACGAGTGGGGCAAGCGCAAGCTCGCCTACGAGATCAACGACCTCACCGATGGTGACTACACCCTCATCAACTTCCACGCAGATCCTACCCAGATCGCCGAGCTTGATCGCGTCCTGCGCATCACCGACGCTGTGGTCCGCCACATGATCGTCCGTCGCGACGACCAGGAGTAAGACTGTCGTTTTGGACTGGGCTTGTGCCCCAAGAGGAAGTAGTGAGTTATGAGCATCAATCGAGTGAACATCACCGGTAACCTCACCCGCGATCCCGAGCTGCGCGCCACCGCCGGCGGAACCCAGGTTCTGTCCTTTGGCGTCGCCGTGAACGATCGTCGCCGCAACGCGCAGACTGGCGAGTGGGAGGACTATCCCAACTTTGTCGACTGCACCATGTTCGGCACCCGCGCCGAGGCCGTGAGCCGTTTCCTGGCAAAGGGAAACAAGGTCGCGATCGAGGGCAAGCTGCGCTACAGCTCTTGGGAGCGCGACGGCCAGCGCCGGAGCAAGCTTGAGGTCATCGTCGATGAGATCGAGTTTATGAGCTCCCGTGGTGGCCAGGGTGGCTACGACCAGGGCGGTTACGCCCCCGCAGCTTCCGCGCCCGCAGCACGTCCTGCCGCGCCGGTGGCTACGCCGCCCGCGGTCGACGTCTACGATGAGGACATCCCGTTCTAAGGGTTGTTCACCTATTTTTGAGTGAGAGGCGGCTTCGGTTCGCCGAAGTTGCCAAATGAAAGGTATTTTGACATGGCTAATGATTTTTCTGCACGTCAGCCGCGTCGTAAGTACTGCCAGTTCTGCAAGGAGAACACTGAGTTCATCGACTATAAGGACACTCAGCTTCTCCGTAAGTACATGACCGACCGTGGCAAGATCAAGCCCCGTCGCGTCACTGGCGCTTGCACGCAGCATCAGCATGACATCGCCAACGCCATCAAGCGCGCCCGCGAGATGGCTCTCCTGCCGTACACCGTCCCCGTGGTTTCCTCTCGTGGCAACCGCGACCGCGGCTAAGAAGGGAGACGCATCATGAAGGTTATTCTTCTCGATGAGATCAAGGGCAAGGGCGGCGAGGGTGACGTCGTAGAGGTCGCTCAGGGTTACGCTGAGAACTTCCTGTTCCCCAAGAAGCTCGCTGTTGCCGCCACCAAGGGCAACCTCAAGCAGCTTGACGAGCGTCGCAACAACATCGCCAAGCGCGAGGCCGTCCGTCTGGCTACCGCCAACGAGACCAAGGCTGCCTTCGAGGGCAAGACGGTCACCGTTGACGTCAAGGTCGGCGACGAGGGCATCCTCTTTGGCTCCGTTACCGCCGCTATGATCGCTGACGCCATCAAGGCTCAGCTCGGTATGGACATCGACCGCAAGCGCGTCGAGCTCGGTAAGCCCATCAAGGTTGCCGGTGCCCACACCGTTGCCATCTCGCTGTACCGCGAGATCAAGGCCGAGGTTGTCGTTCTCGTCGGCGTTACCGCCGAGGAGCTCGCTGCCGAGGCTGAGGTCGAGGAGGCCGCTGAGGTCGCCGAGGCCGAGACCGCCGAGGTCGAGACTGAGGCTGCTGCCGAGTAGCATTTGCTGCAACGCAACAATCTTGTTCTAAGAAGGGCGCTCTGGGAAACCAGGGCGCCCTTTTGTTTTCAACGCTCATCGAGCGCCATGGCAGGCGTTGTGATGAAGTTCCAAATGCGGGACCGTTCATCCGTTTCGTTCGGTGATGATTGCCGGGGCGCGGCCTGTTTTGGGACTGTGGCTGATACTATGGATGCTCGCAAGCGATATGAATGAGGATGCTCATGGCATATGACGAAAGGGAGACGGCGCTGACGGTCGAGGACCGCGGATCCAAGTTGGGTCTCCCCCAAAACCAAGATGCAGAGGCCAACGTGCTGGCCGCCATGCTGCTGTCACCCGAGGTGGTCGAGGAAGCCCAGGTTGAGCTGCAGCCCGATGACTTCTACCGGCCCATTCATAAGACCATCTACACCGCGATGGTCGATATGTACAACAGCCGCATTCCCATCGACTCTATCTCGCTGATCGATTACCTGCGCAGCATCAACAAGCTTGATGCCGTGGGCGGCGAGGCCTACATTTTGGAGCTGATGGGTCAGACCCTGTCGCTCGTGAACTGGCAGCACCATGCCGCCATCGTTCGCCGCGATTCGATGCTGCGTGAGCTGATCGGCGCCACCAACGAGATCAACGCGCTGGCCTATAACGCCCCCACCGACACCAAAGAGGTCGTGGAGCTAGCCGAGAGTAAGCTGCTCAAGGTTACGGCACGCGAGGTCAAGTCGAGCTACAAGACGTTGACCGAGTTTATGGTTGAGGCCTATAACGAGGCCGAGGAAGTGTGCCAGGCCGGTGGTCAGGCGGCGGGCGTGCCCACCGGCTTTCCGTCACTCGACCGTATGCTCATGGGCTTCCGCGAGGGTCAGCTCATCATCATCGGCGCCCGTCCTGCTGTAGGTAAGACGTCGTTCGCTCTGAACCTGGCACTTAACGCTGCCGCTGCTGGTTATACCGTCGGCTTCTTCTCGCTGGAGATGTCGGGCAAGGAAATTGCCCAGCGTCTGATTTGCGCCTACGCCATGATCTCGATCAGCGACTTCCGCATGGGCCGCATTAGCCCCGAGCAGTGGGCCAATATCAACGAGGCCACGCAGACCTTGTCCAAGCTCGATATTCTGATTGACGATACGCCCGGCACCACAGTGACCGAGATTCGCGCCAAGAGCCGCCGCATGCTCCATAACAAGGAGAAGGCAATCATCATCCTGGACTACCTGCAGCTGGTGAGTCCTCCGCCGGGACGCCGCTCCGAGAGCCGTACCGTCGAGGTTTCGGAGATGTCGCGTGGTCTTAAGATCATGGCCAAGGAGCTCAAGATCCCGCTCATCGCGCTGTCACAGCTCTCGCGTCAGGTCGAATCCCGTACCGGCAAGCGCCCGCAGCTTTCCGACCTTCGTGAATCGGGCTCTATCGAGCAGGACGCCGATATCGTCATGTTCTTGGACCGCTCCGCCGACGAGGCCGAAGCCTCGCGCGACGATCGACCCGACGAGGGCGTTACGCGTATCGTCGTGGCCAAGAACCGTTCGGGCCCGATCGGCGACGTCGACCTGATGTTCCTGCCGGCATCCACCAAGTTCTATGAGCTTGATGGGGCACATGCCGAGGAGTAGGACAGGCGCCCGTTGCACGGGTATACTGGGAACGTTTTGTGCTTCTGCGTGCCAGGGTGGCGCGTAGACAGTCCATGAATGTAAGGAGTAAACATGCCGTCAACCGTTTTGGTCGGTGCCCAGTGGGGCGATGAGGGCAAGGGTAAGATCTGCGACCTGGTCGCCGGCGACTTCGATGCCGTCGTGCGCTATTCGGGCGGCAATAACGCCGGCCACACCATCGTCGTCAACGGCAAGAAGTACGGCCTGCACCAGGTGCCCTCCGGCATCATGTATTCCGACCATGTGTCGGTGATCGGTAACGGCTGCGTCGTCAACCCCAAGGTTGTCCTTGAGGAGATTGACATGTTCGAGGCCGACGGCATCACCACCAAGAACCTCAAGATCAGCGGCAACGCGCACGTCATCATGCCGTACCACATCGATCTGGACGGTGCTTTTGAGCAGAAGCTCGGCAAGAAGAATATCGGTACCACCAAGCGCGGCATCGGTCCGTGCTACCAGGACAAGATGGCCCGCATCGGCCTGCGCATGCAGGACATGCTGGACGAGGCGCTGTTCCGCGACAAGCTGGAGACCGCTCTTGCCCGCGTGAATCCCGAGCTCGAGCTCATCTACCACCTGCCCACCTACACCGTGGACCAGATCTGCGATGAGTACCTGCCCATGGCCGAGCGTCTGCGCCCCTACATCACCGAGACGAGCCTGCTGCTCAACAACATGATCGACGAGGGCAAGGGCCTGCTGTTCGAGGGCGCCCAGGCAACGCTGCTCGACATCGACCACGGCACCTATCCGTATGTGACGTCTTCTAACTGCACCGCCGGCGGCGCCATCACCGGCTCCGGCGTCGGTATGAAGAATGTCGACCGCGTGCTGGGCGTCATGAAGGCCTATATCACCCGCGTCGGTTCGGGTCCTATGCCCACCGAGCTTTCCTATGAGTCCGAGGCCGGCCATACGCTGACCGAGGAAGGCTATGAGTACGGCGTGACCACCGGCCGTCGCCGCCGCTGCGGTTGGTTCGATGGCCCCATCGCCAACTACGCCTCGCGTGTCAACGGTCTCACCGATATCGCTCTGACCAAGCTCGACGTGCTTTCGGCCTTCGACACCATTAAGGTGTGCGTTGCCTATGACGTCGATGGCGAGCGTTACACGAGCGTGCCCGAGCACCAGGTGCGCTTTGAGCATGCCAAGCCCATCTACGAGGAGCTCCCGGGCTGGAAGTGCGACATCACCGCCTGCCGCAGCTTTGATGAGCTACCGCAGGAGGCTCAGGACTACGTGGCGTTTATTGAGGATCTGGCACACACCCGCGTGACGTTTATCGGCGTCGGCGCCGGTCGCGAGCAGATCATCAACCGATTCTGGAAGTAATCGGCACAATTTGGTTATTGCGATATACCCCTTTGCAGCCCAAGCGGGCGGCTGAGGGGTATATCTGCTTGTAATGGGCCCGCTTGGTTGGCGGGCCGTTCATCCATAGAGGAGGCACCCTTGAAGGCGGATACTCAAACCATCGACATCCTGTTGTTGGGCAGCGGCGGCCGCGAGCATGCTCTGGCAGCCAAGCTCGCAGCATCACCGCGCGCCGGCAAGCTCTACATCGCGCCGGGTAACGGCGGCACCGCAAGCTGCGGCAAGAACGTGGTTCTCGACGACTGCGATCCTGCGGCCGTGGCGGCGTTTGCCCAGAGCCACGGATGCGGACTCGTGGTGATTGGCCCCGAGGCTCCGCTTGTGGCGGGTGTGGCCGATGCCGTCCGCGCGGCGGGTATCCCGTGCTTTGGCCCGGGTGCCGAGGGTGCCCAGATGGAGGGCTCCAAGCTGTTCTCCAAGCAGCTCATGGAGCGCGCCGGCATCCCGACGGCCGCCTATGGCTCGTTTACTGACGAGGCTTCGGCTCTTGCCTATGTGCGCGAGCAGGGCGCTCCGCTGGTCGTGAAGGCTGACGGCCTGGCTGCCGGCAAGGGCGTTATCGTGGCGACTGAGCTTTCGCAGGCCGAGGAGGCCGTGCGCGAGTGCTTCGGTGGCACCTTTGGCGATGCCGGCAACACCGTTGTCATTGAGGAGATGCTGGTTGGCCCCGAGTGCTCGCTGCTGGCCTTTACCGACGGTAAGACCGTGCGCCCCATGGCCACCTCGCAGGACCACAAGCGTGCGCTCGAGGGCGACCGTGGCCCCAACACCGGCGGCATGGGCGTCTACAGCCCGGTGCCCATCGTGACCGACGAGGAACACGCCACCATGGTGGCGGTCATGGAGCAGACCGTGGCCGAACTCGCTGCCGAGGGCATCGACTACCGCGGCTGCCTGTACGGCGGCTTTATGCTTACCCCCGCCGGCCCCAAGGTGCTGGAGTTCAACGCCCGCTTTGGCGACCCCGAGACGCAGGTCGTGCTGCCGCGCCTCAAGAACGACCTGGTCGAGGTTATGCTCGCCTGCGCCAACTGCGAGCTTGATCAGACTGAGCTCGATTGGCGTGACGAGTGGGCCGTGGCTGTTGTCCTGACGAGCGCGGGCTACCCCGGCAGCTACGAGAAGGGTAAAGTCATCACCGGCATCGCCGACGCCGAGGCCATGGAGAACGTGACCGTGTACCATGCCGGCACCGCCGTGGTGGACGGTCAGCTCGTGACCAACGGTGGCCGAGTGCTTGCCGTGACCGCGTTGGGCGACACGTTCGAGAACGCTCGCAACCTTGCCTACGAGGCCTGTGAGAAGATTGATTTTGAGGGCAAGATCCTGCGCCATGACATCGGTCTGCGCGCGCTGCGTGGCCGCGACGCCTGGGATGCCTAAAGTCCGAGAGGGATGAGACGGATGGACGAGAAGAACGAAGAGCTCGTGGATGCGCAGATCGTCGAGGAAGATAGCCGCGCGTACGGACACGCCGAGGACGAGCCGGGTGGTGAGGTTGTCGACGAGCCGATGCTGGTGCTGGGCGATGACGACCCGCACGATGCCGAGTTGCACGAGAAGATTCTTTCGGAGGAGTGCGCCTGGAAGGGCAAGATCCTCGACGTCCACCGTCTTGAGGTTGAGCTGCCCAACGGTCATCGCAGCGCCCGCGATGTGATTCGACATCCGGGCGCGGCGGCCGTCGTGGCGCTTACCGAGAGCGGCAAGATCGTGCTGGTGCGTCAGTATCGCACCGCCATCGACCGCGTGACGGTCGAGATTCCCGCCGGTAAGCTCGATCCGGGCGAGGATCCGCTCGATTGCGCCAAGCGTGAGCTGCACGAGGAGACGGGCTTTAGGGCCGGTCGCATTCGCTTTTTGACATCGATCGTCACGACCTGCGGCTTCTGTGACGAGATCATTCACATCTACCTGGCCACCAAGCTCGAGTTCGATGCACCCAACCCCGATGACGACGAGTTCGTCAACGTGGACCTCGTGCCGCTGCACGAGCTGATCGACGCCGTGCTCGACGGTAAGATCGAAGATGCCAAGACCGTCGTGGGCGCCTTGGCCTGCGATAGCATCGCGCATCGCCTGAGTGGTTCTGAGCTCTAGGTTACGCGGTTTTACCAAACCGCGTAACGAGTCGACGCTGCAAACGCCCCTAAGCAGCAATCTGCCTTTCAATCGTCGCTCGCGTACCGAAGTACGCGTCGCTCCTCTTTCAAGGCACCTTGCTCGCTTAGGGACGTTTTCGC
Organism: Collinsella sp. BIOML-A6; assembly: GCF_009875845.1. Lineage (NCBI taxonomy): Bacteria > Bacillati > Actinomycetota > Coriobacteriia > Coriobacteriales > Coriobacteriaceae > Collinsella > Collinsella sp. BIOML-A6. Next base: position 10,429 of record NZ_WWSL01000010.1, on the reverse strand, counting down.
TGACGCTGCCAGAACATCGGCTTTATGCTTGTTGGGACGCTTTGTTTTCAGCCCGAACGGTTCAACCGGATTTCTCACGCTACTTATTTACCCCCCCCCCGAGGACTGCATGTTTAGAAGGTTTTTGTCTTATTACAAGCCCCAGATGGGGCTTTTTGTTGCCGATACTGTTTGTGCCCTGGTGCTTGCCGCCATTGACCTGGCGTTTCCCATTATCCTGCGCAATCTGACCAGCGGGCTCTTTACCCAGGGTCAGGCTGCTATTATGCAGGCGCTCGGTATGATCGCGGTTGGCTTGGTACTGATGTATGCCATCCGTTGCGCCTGTCGCTACTTTGTGAGTTACTGGGGCCACGTGATGGGCGCGCGCATGGAGTCCAAGATGCGCGAGGATCTGTTCGATCAGTACGAGCGCTTTAGCTTTGCGTACTTCGATCGCAACAGCTCGGGTGACATGATGAGCCGCGTGGTCAACGACCTGTTCGATATCTGCGAGGCGGCACACCATGTGCCCGAGTGGATTATCATCTGCGGCATCGAGATCGTCGGCTCGTTTGTGATCCTCTTTGCGATTGCCCCGGTGCTGGCACTTGCCATGGCCGTGGTGACGGCGGCGTTTGCGGTCATCATGTTTTGGCAGAACATGCGCATGCGCGAGGTCTTTAGCGACAACCGCAAAAAGATCAGTGGTATTAATGCTCAGCTGCAGGATTCGCTGGCAGGCATGCGCGTAGTCAAGAGTTTTGCGAACGAGGAAGCTGAGCGTTCCAAGTTCCGTGCCTCTAACGACCGCTATCTTTCGTCCAAGGAGAATATGTATCACGCCATGGGCGTCTACACTGCGACGTATGGCCTGCTCTCGGGCGTGTTGTACGTGATCGTGGTGCTGCTGGGCGGTTGGCTGGTGGCGCAAGGCCAGCTGCAGGCGGTCGATATGGCGACCTTCGCGCTCTACATTTCACTGTTCTGCACCCCGCTCGAGACGCTTGTGAACTCGGCTGAGACGTATCAGAAAGCCATCGCCGGCTTTAAGCGCATGGACGAGGTGCTTTCGACCGCCCCGGATATCCAGGACAAGCCGGATGCCGCGGACCTGCAGGTGACGGCTGGCGCGGTTGAATATCGCGACGTGTGCTTTGGCTACGAGGATGTTGAGCTGAGCAGTGGCGAAGAGGTTCGTCCCGTGATCGACCATATGGATCTGTCCATCAAGCCCGGACAGACCATTGCCCTGGTTGGCCCCTCGGGCGGTGGCAAGTCCACAACGTGTTCGCTGCTGCCGCGCTTTTATGACGTGGCTGCTGGATCCATTAGTATCGACGGCCAAGACGTGCGCGATGTGACGCAACAGAGCCTGCGCCGTGCCATTGGCCTGGTGCAGCAGGATGTCTATCTGTTTGACGGTACGATTGGCGAGAACATCGCCTACGGCAAGCCGGGCGCCACGGCAGAAGAGGTCGCCGCGGCCGCCCGCCGCGCCAATATCGATACCTTCATTGAGTCGCTGCCGCAGGGCTACGACACGGTCGTGGGCGAGCGCGGCAGCCGTCTTTCGGGCGGCCAGAAGCAGCGCGTAGCCATTGCGCGCGTGTTTCTCAAGAACCCCAAGATCCTGATCCTGGACGAGGCGACGAGCGCCTTGGATAACGAGAGCGAGGAAGCGGTGCAGGAGTCGCTCGAGCGCCTAGCGCGCGGTCGCACCACGATCATCATCGCCCACCGTCTCTCGACCATTAAACATGCCGACGAGATTGCGACCGTCGAGCATGGTCGCGTTGTGGAACGTGGTACGCACGAGCAGCTTCTCGCCCGTGGCGGCACCTATGCCCGTTACTATCGAATGCAGTTCGAAGGTGCGCGTGCGCACGAGCTCGACTGATTGATATGACAGGAAGTATATGGCTGAGAAGAACCCTTTGACTCCGGAAGAAGTGACGGAGTTATTCTCCGAGATCGACGCATCCGGCGTTTTGGATCCGACGCTTGCCAAAAAGCGCACCGAGCGCATGCGCGAAAAAGAGGCTGCGGCCAAGCGCGGCGACAAGGCGGCGCTGGCGCAGCTTCGCAGCGAAGATCGCGCAAGCCAGACAAAGCAGATCGACCCGCTGTCCGAGGACGACCCTTCGGGCTCGCAGGTGAGCCATACCATCACGAAGACCGCCGTGGCCGTAGTTATCGGCATTTTGGTGTTAATCGTGGGCATGCAGATCGGCTACGGCGTGATGCGCCGCCTGAACACTGCTAACCTGTCCGAGAGCGTTTCGGTGGATACCGTTTCCACGGCACTGAAGGGCGGCCTTGAGTGGGGTAACGGCTTTACGCAGTTCCCGCTCGACTTTAGCGTCGACGAGGCGGACGAACGTACGGGTACGGTAGGGGTGACGGTGTTGGACACATCGTCTGCCAACGAGCTCGAGCTGCTGTCCAACGGGCAGATTCAGGCTGCGGCGCTTGCGACCAACGCGCTGCTCAACGATAAGATCGACCGCGTGGTGTATAACGTGCACGCCTATATCGATGAGGACAGCAAGATCCAGCACGACTCTTTTTTTGGCATGTTTCCCGCACAGGGCCATCAGAGCGCCATTCTGACGTTCGTGTGGACCAAGAGCTCGTCAAATGCCACGAGTATCGACTGGAAGATGCGTATCGTGAGCATGGACGACACGATTGCCGAGCGCATCCAAAAGCAGGTGAACTCGGTGTCGTCACTGATTGAGGACCCGGCGGTAAGCCAGACCAAGATTACGGAAGAAAAGGCCGAGCGTGACTTGGAGCATCGCCTGCACGGTCGCGAGATCTTCCGCGGCGGCAAGCCCGACCGCACAGCGTCCGATTTGCTGGAGCGGGATAAGCAAAAATAGTCCGCAGCCACATAGAACGATGTCATCCCGCGTGAGCCAAGTGCCCGCGCGGGATGATTTTTCTGGGACGGGGATTAAAAAATCATTCTGAGAGCGGGGCTTTGTCGCTGAGTAGTCAATTTGGGACGGGGCTATTTTAGCTACCACGGCCGGTGGCACACCGGTTAGGTTGGTCGACGGCGTGGGTAGCTAAAATAGCCCCGTCCCAAATTGACTACTCGCCAACTGCATGCATGACAGAATGATTTTTTAAGCCCCGTCCCAGAAAAATCATTATGCATAGAAAGTCATAATTATCATTTCGTAAACATTTCAATGAAATTAACGCTATGGTGCATGCTTGCGGTTACAATACCGCAAGGCCTAACTACCAACCTTTAAGCCGGTCCGGAGAGACCGGGAAGGAGAATTATGGCGAACAACCATACTGCGGGCATTGCTGCCCGCACCTTCGCGCCCAGCGAGCTTTGCCAGCGTATGCTGGCCAAAACCAGCAAGGGCGCCTGCGGTCCCTGCATCCTGTACCTTGAGGATGGGACCATTTTTTATGGCCGTGCATGCGGTGCCGAGGGCACCGCGACCGGCGAGGTCTGCTTCAACACCTCGCTTGAGGGCTACTTTGAGGTCATGACCGACCCGAGCTATGCCGGCCAAATTGTAACCATGACCTATCCGCAGATCGGTAACTACGGCATCGACGAGACCGACGTCCAGTCGGCCTTCCCCGGCGATGCCGCTCGCCCCGCAAACGCTCCCGCCATGCGCGGTATGATCGTCCGCGACATGTGCGCCACGCCTTCCAACTGGCGCTCGGCCGTCAGCGTGTCGGAGTACCTGCGTGCCCACGGCATCGTCGCCATCGAGGGCGTCGACACCCGCGCTCTTGTGCGCCACCTGCGCGACAACGGCTCCAAGATGGGTATTATCTCGACCGAGATCTTTGACGTCGACGAGCTTGCCGAGCGTCTGGCCGCAGCGCCGACGCTGGTGGGCGAGAATCTGGTCAAGACCGTGAGTTGCCCCGCGCCTCACGAGTTTGCAGCTGCCGACCTGCCCGCTACGCATGGCTTTGCGCTTGCCCCTGCCGCTCCTGCCCGCCACAACGTGGTCGCCTACGACTGCGGCGTGAAGCGCGGCATCCTGGAGGGCCTCGTCCGTGCCGGCTGCGACCTTACCGTCGTGCCGTGGGATACGCCCGCCCAGCAGGTGCTCGACATGAATCCCGACGGCGTCTTTTTATCCAACGGCCCCGGCGACCCCGATGCCGTGGTGGAGACCTACGAGCAGGTGCAGCAGCTGATCGGCAAGGTGCCGGTCTTTGGCATTTGCCTTGGTCACCAGATGATCAGCTTGGCGTGCGGCGCCCAAATGGAAAAGCTTAAATTCGGCCACCGTGGCGGTAACCAGCCGGTTATGAACCTGGTGAGCCGTCGCGTGGAGATCACCGCGCAAAACCACGGCTTTGGCCTACTGTTCCCCAGTCTGGGCAAACTGATCCCGGAGCTTTCCGGCGGCGAGACCGAGCATGCGGCCGATGGCGACCTGCGCGCCTGGGTGCGCCGTGGCATCGCGCCGGTCGTGATGAACGAGCGCTTCGGCCGCATTCGCCTGACGCACGTGAACCTCAACGACGGCACCGCCGAGGGCATCCAGCTGCTCGACGCCCCGTGCTTCTCGGTCCAGTACCACCCCGAGGCCTCGCCCGGCCCCACCGATGCCCACTATCTCTTTACCGCCTTTACGCGACTCATGGACGGCGAGGAGAACTACCTGGCCATCGACACCGCGAAGGACCGCCTTGCCGGTTGGAATTTCGCCGACGACCGGTCCGCCGTTCTACCGAACGGCGGACCGGTCGATGCTGCGGCTGCATCTGGCACATCATCTTGCCGTTCTGCTTCGGACGCGCGGGCATAAGCCCAGCGCGCCCTCGCATCACGGCAACCTGATGCACCAGCTGCACCCTCGCTGACTTTTCCAAAACATTGAGTCAGCCTCTCTAGGAGGTTTTAAACATGCCGAAACGTACTGACATCAAGCGCATCCTCGTCATTGGTTCGGGCCCCATCGTTATTGGCCAGGCCTGTGAGTTCGACTACTCCGGTGCCCAGGCCTGCAAGGTGCTCAAGGAGGATGGCTTTGAGGTCATCCTGGTCAACTCCAACCCGGCGACTATCATGACCGACCCGGGTCTTGCCGACCGCACCTATGTCGAGCCCATTACCGCCGAGTTTATCGAGCGCGTAATCAAGAAAGAGCGCCCGGATGCGCTGCTGCCCACGCTGGGTGGCCAGACCGGCCTGAACGCCGCCGTCGAGCTGGCAAAGGACGGCACGCTGGACAAGTACGGCGTCGAGATGATCGGTTGCGACCTGGCCGCTATCGAGCGCGGCGAGGACCGAAAGCTCTTTAACGAGGCCATGGCCGAGATTGGCCTGGAGGTCGCGCGCTCGGGCTATGCCTATAGCGTCGCCGACGCCGAGGCCATCGCCGAGCGCCTGGGATATCCCTGCGTGCTGCGCCCGAGCTTTACCCTCGGCGGTGCCGGCGGCGGCATCGCACATACCCACGAGGAGCTCGTCTCCATCGTGAGCCAGGGCCTGGAGCTCTCGCCCGCCCACGAGGTGCTGGTCGAGGAGTCCATCGAGGGCTGGAAAGAGTATGAGATGGAGGTCATGCGTGACCACGCCGGCAACGGCATCATCGTGTGCTCCATCGAGAATCTCGACCCCATGGGCGTGCACACCGGCGACTCCATCACCGTGGCTCCGGCGCAGACGCTCTCCGACCTTGAGTATCAGCGCATGCGCGTGGCCTCGCTCGCCATTCTGGAGAAGATCGGCGTCGAGACCGGTGGCTCCAACGTGCAGTTTGCCGTGAACCCCCAGACCGGTCGCCTGATCGTCATCGAGATGAACCCGCGCGTGAGCCGTTCGTCCGCGCTGGCCTCCAAGGCCACGGGTTTCCCCATCGCCAAGGCCGCTGCGCGACTGGCTGTGGGCTATACGCTCGACGAGATCGTCAACGACATCACCAAGGCCACGCCCGCCTGCTTTGAGCCCACGATCGACTACTGCGTCGTTAAGGTTCCGCGCTTTGCCTTCGAGAAGTTCAAGGGTACCGACCCCACGCTCACCACGCGCATGAAGGCCGTGGGCGAGATCATGGCGATTGGCCGCACCTTTGAGGAGGCCTTCGGCAAGGCCATGCGCTCACTGGAGGACGGTCACCAGGGTATCTGCGCCGGTGGCAAGGAGGGTGCCGACAAGCTGAGCGACGACGAGCTCGCTCAGGCCGTGGCAACGCCGACCGAGCATCGCATTTTCTTTGTGGTCGAGGCCCTGCGCCGCGGCTGGGATGACGCGCGTATCCATGCCATCTGCGGCATCGATCCGTGGTACCTCAACCGCATCAACGATATGGTGCAGGTTCAGGAGAGCATCCGCGGCCTGCGCGTGGAGGATATTGACGCCGACGCGATGCGCCTGCTCAAGCAGTATGGCACGAGTGACGCCGAGATTGCCACGCTGACCGGCTCCGATGAGCGCTTTGTGCGCGCCTACCGCAAGGGTCTGGGCGTGGTCCCCAGCATGAAGACGGTCGATACCTGCGCTGCGGAGTTCTCGAGCGCCACGGAGTACCACTACAAGACGTACGAGAACATCTACCGCACGAGTCCGGATGCCAAGAAGCGCGTGGCTCCCGACGAGACCACGCCGGCGGACAAGCCCAAGGCGATGATCTTGGGCGCCGGCCCCAACCGCATTGGCCAGGGTATCGAGTTCGATTACTGCTGCGTGCACGCGAGCTACGCGCTGGCGGCCCGCGGCTTCGAGACCATCATGGTCAACTGCAACCCCGAGACCGTCTCGACCGACTACGACACGTCCGACCGCCTGTACTTTGAGCCGCTCACCTACGAGGACGTCATGGATGTCATCGATGTTGAGCGACCCGACGGCGTCGTGGTGACGCTCGGCGGCCAGACTCCGCTTAAGCTGGCGCGCATGCTCGAGGAGAGCGGTGTGAACATTATGGGCACCAAGCCCGATGCCATCGACTTTGCCGAGGATCGCGAGCGCTTCGCCGCTCTGCTCGACAAGCTGGGCATCATGTACCCGCCGGCGGGCCAGGCCACCTCGTTTGAGGAGGCCGAGGCCGTGGCCGCGCACATTGGCTACCCGCTGCTGGTGCGTCCGAGCTACGTGCTGGGCGGCCGCGGCATGATGATCGCCTACGATGCCGAGCACCTGCGCGATTACATGGCCGAGGCTGCGCGCATTAGCCCCGACTACCCGGTGTACCTGGACCGCTTCCTGGAGGGTGCGATCGAGTCCGACGTCGACGCTCTGTGCGACGGCGAAGCGGTCTACATCGGCGGCATTCTGGAGCATATCGAGGAGGCCGGTATTCACTCCGGCGACTCCGCGACCTGCATCCCGCCGTTTAGCTTTAGCGAGAGCCTGCAGGCGAAGCTCCGCGAGACCACGCGCCGCATCGCGATGGCGCTGGGCGTGCGCGGCCTGGTCAACGTGCAGTACGCCATCAAGGGCGAGACCGTCTACGTGATCGAGGCCAATCCGCGCGCGAGTCGCACCGTGCCGTTTATCTCCAAGGCCACCGGCGTGCCGCTGGCCAAATGTGCCGCACGTATCATGGCAGGCGATTCCATCGCGAGCCTGGGCCTGCCGAGCGACGAGCGTCAGCTGGACTGGTTCTGCATGAAGGAAGCCGTCATGCCCTGGGGCCGTTTCCCCGGCGCCGATGTTATCCTTGGGCCCGAGATGAAGTCGACAGGCGAGGTCATGGGTATCGCCAAGAGCTATCCCGAGGCGTACGCCAAGACGCAACTGGCGATCGACTACAAGCTGCCCGACCCCAGCGCCGGCAAGGTATTCATCAGCGTGTGCGACCGCGACAAGCGTCACATCCTTTCGGTCGCGCGTATCCTGCGCTACCTGGGCTTTGATATCTGTTCCACCGAGGGCACGGCGCGCGTGCTGCGCGGCGGCAATGTGACGTGCGAAGTCGTGGAGAAGATCAGCGGCCCGCACGACGGCGAGTGCCCCAACATCGGCGACCTCATCGCCGATGGCAAGATTGCGGTAATCATCAACACGCCGTACGGTCCGGGCTCGCGTGGCGATGGCTACCTGCTGCGTACCGAGGCCGTGCGTCGCGGCGTGACCTGCGTGACGGCGATGTCTGCAGCCAACACGTATGTGAGTGCCATCGAGGCCGTGCGCGAGGACCAGCGGGGCCACGGCAGCGCCAACGACATGGGCATGGACGTCATCGCCCTGCAGGACCTGCCACAGCACACGGTGTAGTGTGACCTGGCCGGCCGGGGCGGGAGGGGCCGAGATTTCCCCCTTTCGCTCCGGCTGCAGGCAGAGTCGCTCAGGAGGAAACTCGGCCCCTCCCGCCCCGGCCTACGGTGACTTGGCTGCACCGTGTGCTGCCGAAGGGGCTTTGTGCGATGAATAAGGCTAAATAGAAAATGAGAGTGGGCCCTGCCGTTCGTTCGAAAGGCAGGGCCCACTCTTTGTATGGAGGCCTTTTTACTGTTAGTCGAGGACGCCTCTGGGCAGTTAGTTCAAATTCGTATTTTCTAGAGAGTAGGAGAAGATCGATCTGGACTCATTCAGCCTATTTTTGGCAATCTGAATCGATGAAGACGCTCTGTCAAGCTGGGAACGGCCCATTACTGGGTCCGCTCCGGCTTCCAAGCGGCAGTTTCGTGCCCAGGGCCACGGCCAAATTATACGTATCTGAACTAACTGCCCATCACTCTCCGTCAACCTTTTTATCCAAACCAAATCAGCCAACGTACGTCATGGCAATATCCGGTAGGTCGCAGGGCGCTTCGCGGGCGGGCCAGGCTTTATCTGAACGACTTTGCGAAGCAACCGGAGTGAAGATAAAGCCTGGCCCGCCCGCGAAGCGCCACAAGGACCGCAGGGACGGGAGCAGCTATACTACTCTCAGTAGTTAAGGGTTGCGGATCCGCCGCGTCACCGCTCTCAACAGGAGGTCTTTGTTTATGGCAGATCAGAAGCCGGTTGTCGGGATCATCATGGGCTCCAAGTCCGATCTGGGCGTTATGGAAGGTTGCACCGCCGAGCTCGAGGCACTGGGCGTGCCCTACGAGCTCGTGATCGCGAGCGCGCACCGCACGCCGGCGAAGGTCCATGAGTGGGCCTCGACTGCTGCCGACCGCGGCATCAAGGTGATTATCGCCGCTGCCGGCAAGGCTGCTCACCTGGGCGGTGTCGTGGCCGCGTTTACGCCGCTGCCGGTTATTGGCGTGCCCATGAAGACGAGCGACCTGGGTGGTATGGACTCGCTGCTGTCGATGGTGCAGATGCCTTCGGGCGTGCCCGTGGCCTGTGTTGCCATCAACGGTGCCAAGAACGCCGCCATCTATGCCACGCAGATCCTGGGCGCCTGCGACCCCGAGTACCGCAAGGTTATCGAGAAGATGAAGCAGGAGATGGCCGACGCCTAAGCGGCTTGCCATTCCGTTGTAATCATAGGGAGAGTCATGTCCGACTATCAGGGAAAACGTTTCTTGGCTTCTCAGATCCCCGATCCGGCCAAGTCGGGATCGGCCCGCTCCATGCGGCAGGGTCGGGCATCCTCTCCTCAGCAGGCTCGTGCGCCGCGTCCCGTAACGCCGGCGAAGCATTGCCGTCCGGATACACCTGCTGCATATCGCCCTTCGTCATACAGTACGGCCAAGAAGTCACCTCGCTCTTCGGCGCATACCGCGCCATCGAGCTATACCGAGCCGCCACGCAAAAAGCGGCGCTCCGTCGTCCCCATTCTGCTCATCATCATCGGCATTGGCCTGATCGTTGCTGCGGCCGCCATCTTTATCAACGCGCAGATTGGCTACAAGCAGGCGAGCGAGTCGTATCAAAAAATCGAAAAGCAATATGTGAGCGACAAGGACGCCAGCGGCGTGCCGATCATTGACTTCAATGCGCTCGCCCAGACAAATCCCGAGGTTGTGGGTTGGATTTACGCGCCTGGCACCAACATCAACTACCCCGTGGTGCAGACCAACAACAACTCCAAGTACCTCAACACGCTGTTTGACGGTACGGCCAATGCGTCTGGTGCCATCTTTTTGGATAGCGACGATACCGCGCCGGGCATGGTGGATCAGCAGACCACGATTTACGGCCATCACATGAACGACGGCTCAATGTTCAACGTGATTTCGGACACGACCGATCAGGCGACATTCGACAGCATGGAATACGTGTACTACATCACGCGCGATGCGACGTATAAGTTGCGCCCGCTGGCGACCAAGGTGGTCGAGGACACGTATGCCAAGGCGCGCACGCCCAACTTTGAGGGCGCTGACGGACTGAAGAATTACCTGTCCGAGATGCTCGACGGCGCCTCTGCCGTGGCGAGCGATGCCACCGACCGCGCTGCTTCGGCAACCAAGATCGTTACGCTTGTGACCTGCCGTTCGCTCATATGACCCAATCCGCTGTCAAGAGCCACAATGGCCCCGCCGACCGCTTGCAATCGGTCGGCGGGGCCTGCCG